>JBFHIN010000081.1:0-7677 GCA_041596415.1 Crocinitomicaceae bacterium
AAGAAGTTCCTACCCAATAATAAAAACATTATATTTGCCCACCAAAAGTGCGCCCACGTGGTGAAATTGGTAGACATGCCATCTTGAGGGGGTGGTGCCTTCCGGGCGTGCTGGTTCGAATCCAGTCGTGGGCACAAAAAAGCCGAATCTATTTGATTCGGCTTTTTTATTTTTTCATTACTGTGTCAATGCTTCACAAATCGCATCGAAAACACCTGTCCATCCAATGATTTCAGATGAAGAAAATAAGAACCATTCGTCAAAGAAGAAATATCCCAAGTGTTGGTATTAACGTCTAAGTTTTTCACTACAACCCCTTGAACAGAAATAATTTGAACCTGATCGAGGACAAGATTTTTCTCAGCCTCAACAGACAAAAGATCATGCGCCGGATTTGGGAAAATCTTCAAGGTATGAAATGCACCCTCTGCAAGACTAGCATCATTATAAACGGTGATCATCTCACTTGATACATTGGTACTTGGTCCGTTCGAATTACTTGCAACCAGTGAAACTGTATAAGTTCCCGAAGAATTAAAGGTGATACTTGGATGTTGTGAATATGCATTCGTAGCGCTCGCAAAATTCCATCCACTTGCCGGTGACACACTCCATTGCCATTCATTCGGACAAACTGTTGAAAGATCAGTAAAATCGACTGTAGAACCAATTCCAACTACAGACGCACTTGGAGTAAAATCTGCTATCGCAACCGGTGCAGACCCCTCAACGACAACCAACAACTGATTTATCGTAGGGTTACAAATTACGTCCACTTTTCCTGATGGCCATTTAACAATCAGAGAATCAATGGATGTAGCCGTCCCGATTCCAAAATGCGGATTCAACGTTCCCATATATTTAAATCCAATACCAGCCTGAACATCTCTGATCTGCTTACCCCAGGCTCCATAAAGTTCTAACCTCGCAGCAATTCCATTTCGGTTACTGGTATTTCCTTCCAATCCAATTTTTATCCAATTATTAGCATTTCTATTGTTGTAGTATATAGAATTCCCCACTTGAACATCTAGAAATCCATCATTATTCAAATCTCCAACAGCACCAACAGGCATTTGCATATAAACGGGTGTGAAAGTATTATTACCATTATTGAATAGGATATAGTTGTTGGTGAAAATATCAGCAAAACCATCATTATTGAAGTCATACGATACGTTTTCAATGCTCACATTTGCCGAAAAAGCGTCAATTCCGCTTCCTGCCGTAATGTTTGAAAATGTGCCATTTCCGTTATTGTGCAAGAACTTATGCGACCCATCGACATTAGAACTTGCCATGATCACTGCATCCAAAAAACCATCATTATCAAAATCATTCCAAGCCGACGACCACGTTTGAATTGAATCAGCCATATTCGCAGCTACGGAGACATTGGTAAAAGTTCCATCACCATTATTTCTGTGTAGCTCGTTTCTCTTAGCTGTATTAACGCCACCTCTACATTTTGCAACAAACAAGTCTGCATAGCCGTCATTATTGTAGTCAACCCAAATGGATCCATAGTTACCACCATTCGGATGATCGCCTATTCCACCCTGATTAAAGGAAAGATTCCCAGCTCCGTCATTCAAGTAATACACATTTGGCGCAACATCATGACAAACAAATGCATCTAAATTCCCATCGTTATTGATATCTATAAAATTGCTTCGCTGAGAAAAAACATACTCACTTCCAGAAGTTTGTACATATCCTGTACCTAAACCATTTGATTTCATAAATGTAACACCAGTCCCAGAACCGTAAAGCAAATCATTGTAACCGTCTTTATTTAAATCACCAATAGCCATACTCCAAGTCGGTAAATAAGTTGCTGCACTAGTCGTATAATTTACTTGTGAAAAAGATCCCCCGGCTCCCTGATAATGGATTTGAATATTTGTTGAAGAAACAGCAATAATATCATCCAAATAATCGCCATTCATATCAGCTACTGCAATTTTATAGGTTCCGTTTATAGAAGGTACATTTTGATTCGTAAAATCAACTAATTCAGGATTCACAACAATTGGGGCAGACTCGTTTAATTGAAAATTAAATCCTAAGCTACTCCAACGATTGTCGAACGCAATATAATAGGTAGTTCCGGCCGTAACTTGAAAAGTAACTACGCATAGCAAGCCTGTACCCGAATCGTCATCTCCAGCAACACAAGTTAAACCTGAACAAGTCCCATTGTAAACATTCACCCGATTATCGATATTACCATTACTTGGTAGATCAGTTGTAACGGTAACTGAATAGTTACTATTTGGAATATATTTGTACCAAGCACCCGCAGTCGCTCCTGTTCCACCAGAAGCACAAACCGGAGTTGGGACTTGAGTTCCATTGACAGAAGTAACCGTATAGGTTCCTGCCGTTATTAATTGAGCCGTTGCACACGTACTTTGAGCAAAGAACTGCGTTGAAAACCCCAAGAAGACAAGAAAAAGTAGTAGCCTTTTTTTCATATATTATCAATTACAATTTGAAATGGAACTTATAAAATCTTGAAGCAATTGAACACCTTCCGTATGGACCAAAGTTCTTCCCAACAGTGGCATTCTGTTATTTTCATCCGCAGAATTCAAACGAAAATGCATCACAGATTTTGTATAATTTCCGGGAACAATTATTTCAATTAAAGAAGGATCTATCGCTTCACCCGGAGAGACGCATATACCCATGTTGACAGATTGTGCTGTTTCAGTAAAGGCTAGACGTATGGGTCTATAATCACAATGACTATTTTGACGGTGACAATGTGCGCAATTGATGTCCAAGTATGATCGCAAACGCAATCTCAAAGGATAACTGTCGTCCGTATAATCGATGGTTGAAACTATGTTGTTGGGTAAATTATTTTCGATAAGACCGAGAGCAACCCATTTTTGTAATTGGTTTTCAGTTCCCGAAGCATAAGTGTAGTCTACGTTAAGATTTTGAGGTTTAATCCCAATTGGTATCGGTTGGCTATTCGATTTGTGACAAATTAAACATTCAGTTTCTGAAGGAATACGATAAGATGTACTTTTTGTGACGCCATTTTCTTGCCAAGAAATGGGCAGATAACTGCCATTCATATCCAAGAATGCTTCCGTCTGTTCACTGTTCCACACATAATTGGCAAATATCCATCCGTTAGATTTGCGGATCATCACCCTAGTTTCAACAATTTTAGTATTTCCGGAAGGTTGTACATTATCGTAGTAAAATGTTTTCAAAATTGCTGATCCAACAGGTAAATTCAATATTTCTGCATCCGCAACATACGTTCCCTTTGATCCACTTGGAATATATATAAACCGTTTTTTCAGCGCATAATCTGTAAATAAAGCGGACGCTAATTTATACGGAACAACACCTGATGCAGGAACTTGTTCTTTGAGTTCACCCGTAAAAAAATGATAATCCGATAATTTAGCGTAGGGCACTAAAGTCAGATCAACCGAAACTCCACCTGGGATTATTGGACCACTAGGCGACGGTACCGGCTCAATGGTTTTGTTTTTTTTCTTACATGCATTGAGTGATACAAGTAAGGAAAGTAGTAGTAAAAACGAAAAAATATAATATCTCCGCATTAAGAAGTTTTAAACAAGTATGAAAGTTAGATATTTATTGCATATTCAGCAACTTTAATTTGTTAAAGATTATATTTATTGAGCTTAAAATAAATGTAATATGCTTCACATAAAAACAGCCATTCAAATTCAACGTAAACCAAGCGAGGTTTTTGAAGCTATTGTTGACCCGGGAAAGATGAAAAATTATTTCATCTCAGAAAGTACAGGCAGGATGGAAGAAGGAAAGGAGATCATATGGAAATGGCCCGAATTTGAAGTAAAAGCTCCCATTCAGGTTAGATCCATCAAACCAAATGAGTACATCTCATATTCTTGGCAAATGAACAATAAAGATCTTTTAGTTGAAATTTTTCTAGAAGAAAGGCAATATGGTGCAACCTTGGTTACCGTAACAGAAAAAGAAATGCCCAATGATGAGGATGGAATAAATTGGCTTAAAGGTAACACTGCTGGCTGGGCCAATTTCCTTGCTTGTTTAAAGGCATATCTTGAATTCGGAATTAATTTAAGGAAAGGGAGTTTCGATTTTATGAAGGAATAAAAAAGCCAGATTTCCATCTGGCTTTTTTATTTATTAATTTCTTGATTTTGATATTTCTTTTTCCATTGGTTCTGGGTAACTCAGACTAGGATTTTTACTTTGCTTCCAATTTCGCTTCATCTCTTCGTCAAATTTTACTGCTTCTTTATAATCAATTGGACGTGCTGGTGAAATATCCATGTATTGTCTATTATCCCCATCACCCCAAACTGGATCACTTCCGAATCTATGATCCGGGAATTGAACGCGTTTTGCTACTAGTCTATAAGAAAAACTCACATTGGAAGTTCCTCCATTTTTTTCTTTTACGGTAAATCCTGTGGTACCAGGTACCACATAAACATCGTTACATTCTCCTTGTAATTGAACAAAAACGTGCATAGGATGATTGTCGTCTATCAAAACTGTTTCAAGAAAAAGAGGATCTAATTGAATAACAGCTACACCATTTACTAATTTACCGCCACCTATTTCTTCAAACCAAACTTCAGGGCTTTCCATACAATAGAGTAGCTGATTCCCTTTCGAGGTTGGTACGGAAGCTGACTTGGTTCCGTTCGCTATAACATGGTTTCCATTGAAATACCCACTAAAATTTTGATTATTTGCTCTCATACCTACAACTGCTGCGTCAACATTTCCTGTTAATAATCCGCCTCCGAAACCAACTCCTATAACACCTATACCAAATCCTGACGTTGCTTGGTTATATGTTCCATACACCCCCATGTGCATATTACCGCTAGTCGCCCCATTGTAACCTATAACACCGGCCCCTCCGTTTGAATTTCCTGAAGTTTGTCCATAAATACCTGAACGGGTAGTGCTCGTGTTTGAACCTCCGTAAGTTCCAAGAATTGCAGATCCATTTCCAGTTCCCCCATAATATCCTGTAATTGTAGAGTTATTAGTACTTCCTGAAACCGTTTCACCATAAATTGCCGAGGCATTAAAGGAAGTGTATCCATTTATAGCGTTAGGTAATGCTGCTGTACCAACTACATTCATTAAACTCAATGTATATGGCGCGGTAACTGTACCCCAATTAAATTCACCAGTGTTAGTTATCCTGCCACGCACAGCATTGTTGGTCACTAAGTCAATATGGCTATTAGAATTTGTTCCAAAAAATCCACTTGTACCGGCAGTACCTATTACATTGGTCTCCGCCGCACTCGCTCCTACTCTCCATCCGTTTTGAGTCATTCTTAACCAAGCACTCCCACTCCAGTAGTAATAACCCGGAGTCACTTCATTTGCCGTTCCCGTTGATGCGGTTGCAGTATTAAAAACCATCAAACTAGTTGCTGGAGATACGATCGGACCAGCTGAATTCGTTGCTGTTAAAGCAACTCTTGGGATTAGAATTCCAGAATTTGTGCTCGATACTTCTAATCGGGAAGAAGCATGAGGTGTACTTGTACCAATACCCACGTTCTGAGCATAGAAATTAAATCCTAAAAGCGCCGTACAAAATATGCTTGAAATTATTTTATTCATGGTTGTTGTTTTACTAATTGATATTTTTTTTATTGTTTCACGATCTTCATGATCAATTGTTCTTTCGTTTCTTTTTCTGTTATAAAAAAAGTATAAACCCCTTCAGCCCATGACTGTGTATCAAACGGTATGATATTTTGACCTTTTTCCAGCTGGAAATCCGTAATTTTTACTGTTTGACCAATTGAATTGAATATACGAATTTCAATTGACTTTGCTTTTCCAGTATTGACATCTAGATTAACAATATCAATTGAAGGGTTAGGATAAAACGACACTGTCCCTATCTGATTATTAATTCCTTGTGCATTTATTCTTCCTGAAACAATCGGAGATTCTTTACTTACACCGTCAAAATCATAAACGATATATCGGTAATAGTAATCTTGATTTCTGTTGACATTCATATCATTGAACCCATAATTAACTGCAGTTGTTGTATATCCAACGGCTTGAATAACGGTAAGGTCTAAAAAATTAACCCCATCAATACTTCGTTGTAAAACATAATGACTTACGTTGAATTCGCTTCCAATCTTCCAATCCACTTCAAGAGAATTGGATTTTTCTTCAATCCATATTTTCAACAATTCACTAGAAAGAGGTGTTACTAAAGTTGAAGATGCTGCAACACCAAACGTCGAACTAGCACCTATGATCGTAAAACCGCTTCTAGTCAAACCAATCGGCGAAGAACCACACTCATCGGCAGTACCCGTAATATTGTTGTCTTTGGTAATAACCCATGTATCTTTTGACGGAAAGTTATTATCCTGACACCAAACCTGAACAGCATAATTTCCTGCACCCATCGTCGGATTCGTAATAACCCACTGACCATGATGAATGCCTCCCCAATAATCGATCGTATTTCCTGAACACTCCATTTGACTCACATTATCATTAGGTAACATTGTTTGGAAATAAGCCTCCAAAATATCGTAGTTATTTGCATTGATATTCATTAACATATACTGCACACCTCTTTGAGCAGTATTTGCTGCAGGCTCCAATCCAACTGGAAAACCGTAGATCCCTCCTGCAGTATTTATTCTTCGGCGAACTACTCCTTGAACATAACCATTGTCAACCCCTGACATTTCAGAATTCGTAGTGATTGTATTATTTATCATTGACCCTAATCCTGTATTTGCATTTAATACACCAAATACTGCTGAATAGCTGTTTCCATTGGCAGGAATAGTTGTAGGATTATGGGTAATTATTCTATTCACAACACTTCCATTGGCCAAGAAATTCACTGAATTTCTTACATCTGCAACGTATTTTGTCGATCCTGCAATCGCATTGGTCTCTAACCACACAATTCCAGTACTATTAGCCAACTCAAGATTAAAAAAAGATCCGTCATTAACACCAATTGAACTTGAACTTACGCTTCTCACTGCTGCTGAACCTGATATTTTCTGACTTTCTGATTGGTTAACAAGATTATTTTCGAAGCGAACTGTACCCACTCCACGTTGCTGAAATAAATTGTCGGCATAAAAATCACCCTGAATTTTTATATAACCATTGTTCTCCATCATTGCAGAACTACCCCTCATGTGTGCGTCACCTAGTACATGAAGTTCTGCACCGTTAGTAACTGTTACAAGACAATTATTATTATAAAATTCGAAGTTATGCTGTGATTGTGCATGCACGATAGAGATGTGCAAGGGCAACATAAGCAACAAAATAGTAAGGATTATATTTTTAAGCATGTTGAATATTTCCAGCAAAGTTGATGCTTTTTTCAACATAAAAATAATTTATTTACAAAAAGTTACATATTTAACAATATTATATTTTTATAACATTTTTCCAAACGAGAATTCTCTTATCGTCTGATGCAGAAGCAAATGAGCTCTCATTAATCTTTATTAATGTATTAACTGAATGCTTATGCCCTGACCTCTTTTGATCTAATCGGTCCACAAAAGACAAATTCTGTGGGTCCCATATTTTAATAGTCTTATCTCTTGAAGCAGAAACTAATTTTTGGTCATCCTCAGCGAGGATTAAATCATAAATCATGTA
>JBFHIN010000082.1:0-7652 GCA_041596415.1 Crocinitomicaceae bacterium
AATTCATCTGATTTCATAAAACAAAGATACAAACAATAAAAAAACGCGTCCTCCTGTAGTAGGACGCGTTTTTACAACAATATACAAATCCGAAGATCTGTTCGGGGAGAATAAAACTTATTTATTGGAAAGTTCCTCTTTAACAAGTGCAGAAATAATCTTTCCATCTGCTTTTCCGGCAAGTTTTCCGGTCAACATTCCCATCACTTTACCCATGTCTTGAGGACCTTGCGCTCCTACCTGAGTAATAGCCGCTTTCACTTCCGCTCTAACTTCCTCCTCACTCAACATTTTTGGCAAATATTCTTCCAATACTTTTGCTTGAAAAAGCTCATCAGCAGCAAGATCTTCACGTCCTTGAGATTTGTAGATCTCGTAGGTCTCCATGCGTTGTTTGTGCAATTTGAGACAAATCTTCATGGCTGTGTCGTCAGAAATTTCTGTTCCACCAGCACCTGAAGTTGCCTCCAGCATGAGTTTCGATTTAATGTCACGCAAAACTGCCAAACGCTCCTTCTCTTTTGCCAACATTGCCGTTTTTATGTCGGCATTAATCTTTTCTGTAAAGCTCATTAGTCTACGTTATCGTGTAAAAAATTGTTATTTCTTAATGAAACGCCATTCTCATCTTCCGACAATCCGAAACGACTAATATTCTCTTCCGTACTTTTGGTGGTGATGTTCAATTGAACATTGCGACGAACGTATGCAGGCTCATTTTCAAATTCTGTAATTCCTTCAGCCTTTTTCAATTTGGCTGTATATTCTTGAATCTTTGTCAAACGCTCCTGAGTTCTTTTTTGCTGTTCTTCCGGAGAAAGAATTGCTTTAGGATTAACTTTTTCAAGGTTAATTTTCTCATCCATATCATCCTCTAGCATGAAACGTACAACTTCCTCCTTTTTTGTCTCTTGTACCCCTTGCTCCATTTTTTGCTCGATCTCCCAATCGAACTGCATTTCTTTTTGCGGTTCAGCAGCAGGAGTTACGATCTCATTTTTCAAGAAAGGTTCTTCAACGTAAAGTGCTTCAGTCTCTTCTTTGGCCTGTACCGGACGATCAAATTTTTGCGTTGGATTAGATAATGGCGCTGTAATTTCATTCTTTGGCTCATCTTCAAGTGTTCTCACCGTTTTTTCAGGAGCTTTTTCAAAACCCGTAATCGGATTCGACTTAAATCCCGTAGCGATCAACGTAACACTTAATTTATCTCCCAAACTTGCGTCATATCCATGTCCCCAGATAACATCAGCAGTCGATCCTGCCTCATCCTGAATGAAGTCAGTGATCTCTGTGATCTCGTCCATCAACACTTCTTTGTCACCGTAGGTGATGTTCAACAATACGTATTTCGCACCGCTGATATCATTATCATTCAACAATGGTGAGTTCAATGCTTGTTGCACCGCATCAGTTGCTCTGTTCTCACCTTCAGCTGCTGCGCTACCCATGATGGCTACGCCGCTGTCTTTCATTACTGTTCTAACGTCGTTGAAATCCACGTTGATAGCTCCAGTCACAGCTATTACTTCTGCAATTCCTTTGGCAGCTGTCGTCAATACGTCATCCGCCTGAGCAAATGCATTTCCGATAGTTAGATTTCCGGTAATTTCACGCAAACGTTCGTTGTTGATCACCAATAAAGTATCCACATGTTGACGGATCTTGTCCATTCCTTCTTCCGCTTGCTGACGTCTTTTTCTTCCTTCGAAGTTGAAAGGTACTGTAACGATTCCCACCGTTAAGATACCCAATTCTTTTGCTACAGAAGCGATCACGGGAGCAGCTCCGGTTCCTGTTCCACCACCAAGTCCGGCAGTAACGAAAACCATTTTTGTATTTTTCCCGAGTACTTCTCTAATTTCATCAATATTTTCGATTGCGGCATTCATACCGATCTCAGGGATCGCACCAGCTCCTCTTCCTTCAGTCAATGAAGGCCCTAGCTGAATTTTGTATGGTACCGGTGAAATATCCAAGGCCTGACGATCCGTATTACACACAATGAAGTCAACACCTATGATCCCCTGATTGTACATGTGGTTCACGGCATTGCTTCCACCACCTCCAACTCCAATTACCTTAATAATTGAACTCGTGTCTTTTGGCAAATCAAATTCCATATTCTCTCTTTTTATTGTTGTTGTAAAAATTATTAGTCTTCTTCGGCAAACCAGGTTTTGGATTTTTGCACGATAGAATCGAAGAATGATCCACGGTTCTTCTCAGAGTGCGTCTTCACACTTCCTGAGCTTGCCGTTTCCACATGCTGAGATTTCTTTTCGATCGCTTCGAATCCTTTCAGCACTAAACCGATACCGGTAGAGTACATCGGGCTTGTTAAGTTTTCTATGTGGTTAGTATTCGCTAAATGTTCTGTTGGATAACCAATTCTAGTATCCATTCCGGTAATGTATTCAAACAACTGCGTAATGTGCTTCAATTGAGCACCACCACCAGTTACTACAATTCCTCCGATCAATTTCTTGCTGTATCCTGAATTCAAGATCTCATAGTGTACAAGATCGATGATCTCTTCCATGCGTGCCTGAATGATAGAAGCAAGATTACGGATCGTAATTTCCTTCGGATCACGTCCACGTAACCCCGGAATACAAACGATCTCATTTTCCTGACTTTCAGAAGCCAAAGCGCTTCCGAATTTAGTCTTCAACATTTCCGCCTGACGCTTCATGATCGTACAGCCTTCTTTAATGTCTTCTGTAATTACATTACCTCCGAATGGAATTACTGCTGTATGACGAATAATACCTTCGTGGAAAATTGCAATATCCGTTGTTCCACCACCTATATCAACTAACACTACGCCAGCTTCTTTTTCCTCGTCGGATAGAACAGCATCAGCTGATGCAATCGGCTCAAGGATGATATCTTTTACCTCAAGATTTGCTTTATGCACACATTTGTTGATGTTCAATAATGCACCAACATGACCTGTGATAATGTGGAAGTTTGCTTCAAGGCGTCTTCCAAGCATACCGATCGGATCTTTGATTCCTTGTTCATTGTCGATAATATATTCTTGTGGTAATACCGTGATGATCTCTTCACCTGGCTGCATCACCATTTTGTACATGTCTTCTACTAATGCATCAATATCCTTTTGAGAAATTTCTGTTTCAATTTCGTCTCTGGTATGGATACCTCTGTGTTGTAAGCTTTTGATATGTTGACCTGCAATACCAACGTTAACTACACGAATGATAAGATCACCTTCAACGCGTTCCTGTGCTTCCTCAACTGCTGCCTTTATCGACTGGACAGTTTTTTCAATATTTGAAACCATACCACGCATGACACCCAAGGACTCACTTTTCCCCATCGATAAAATCTCAATTTTACCGTGCTCATTTCTCTTACCCACGAAGCAAGCGATCTTTGTAGTTCCTATATCAAGTCCAACGACAATTTTTGACATATCTTTTAATTTACTTCCTTATAACCTTGAGCTGTCTTACATACAATTTGCTTTTTGTATTTCAGACTTATCTCTTCATATTTTCCCCAACCTTCGTACGGAATTGCTTCCTGATAAAAGATCTTCAATTTTTTAAACTTATCTCCCACTTCACGGCTTGTGTTGGCTGTTCCAAAAACAATTTTTTGTCCTCCAACGATCGGAATCAAAACGAAATCTCCGTTTTTCTTCAAGTGAATTTGGCTGATAAGTGACCTCAAAAAGGGATCATTGCAAACATAATTTGAAATTCGATACACATCGTCCAATTTTCGAATACTTTTCAAGGAGTCGTTGTTAATAATTCCCTGTACATTTTCTGCATTAATTCGATCTTTAATTTCTCCCGTAACCACCACAACTCGAGCTGTATGCAAATTCGAAGCTTTCATAATAAACCCTTCTTCGTCCAGATAAAATGTTTCTCCCGATTTGTTAAAAACACGAGCGATTGGGGTGCGCACATCCACATCAATTTTCCATTGACTTCCCAGCTGAGAAAATACTTTGACATTTTTCACTTCTGTCATCGAAGCAATAAATTTTTCGATCGCTGAAACATTGAGTTGTTCTTGTGCCTGGCCATTGAAGATCAATCCCTTAGACTTTAATCGCAACAACAATTCATCTTCGGTCAAAAAGGCATTTTCACCATTCACATGAATCACAATATCCGGTTGTTCAATGACCGTTTCGGCCTGGATTTTTTGCGCATAGAAAAGCACTGTGATCACCAGAACGCCGAACAAGCTCCAACCTACAATCTTAACCCACTTTTTCATGCAACATTCTTTTTAAAGGTTCCACAATTCTATCAATGTCACCGGCACCTATTGTCAATACGACGCCTTCTTCAATATCAGCTAAGACAGATACAACTTCTTCCCTTTCGCAGAGCAACTTATCTTTTGAAGTTATTTTTTCTAGGAGACGTTCACTGTTTATACCATCGATTGGTTCCTCACGTGCCGCATAAATCGGAAGTAGAATTACTTTATCGAGCGCGGAAAGTTCTTCGGCAAACTGATCGAAAAAGTCTCTGGTTCTGGAAAAAAGATGCGGTTGAAAAATACCGATCAACTTTTTATCCGGATAGAGTTGTCTGACCGAACCGAGCAGCGCTTTGATCTCCGTAGGATGATGTGCATAATCGTCGATATATACTAGTTTTTGCGATTTTAAATGATATTCAAATCTGCGTTTCACACCTAAAAATCCTGCTAATCCTTCACGTATGACCTCTTCCTTCACTCCAAGAAAATTACAAAGAGCGATGCAAGCTAAGGCGTTTTCAGCATTGTGCTCGCCCGGTATACCAAGCGTCACTTTCTCCCAAATCCCGTCTGGTGTTTTCACATCAAACATGAAAGTATTGTCGGCAAAGGATAAATTGAACAAGGAATAATCAGCCGTTGATGATCCACTTGCATAATTGATCGTTGTACAGCGAAGCGGTTGATCAAAACTTATACTTTCGTGTTTTACTAAGCATCCGTTTGGGTTTATCAGTTGCGCATATGCTTCAAAACCAGCCTTAAAGAACTGTTCATCTCCATAAATATCCAAGTGATCCGGATCTGCAGAAGTTATAATTGAGCAATAAGGTGATAAGGCTAAAAAAGAACGATCGAATTCATCGGCCTCTACGACCGTATAATCACTTTTTTCGTTGATCAGTACATTCGATTTCAAATTTGTCGCAATGCCACCAAGAAATGCACTACATCCTATTTCAGAACCAGAAAGAATGTTGGTCAACATGGAACTTGTAGTTGTTTTACCGTGAGTTCCGGCCACACCTAGCCCTTTTGAGCTTTTGGTTAACAAGCCCAAGACTTCCGAACGCTTGAACAAACGAACCTCTTTGTGCATGAAATGCAATAATTCACCCATATTCCTTGGAATAGCTGGTGTATAAACAACAAGCGTATCATTTTCCAGAAATTCGTTTGGAATACTGGGACCCCAGTCATCAAAGTGCACATCGATGCCCTCCTGCTGCAATTCGTCCGTCAAGGCGCTTGGTGTTTTATCATATCCGGCCACTTCCCATCCCAAAGCATTGAAATAACGCGCCAGCGCTGACATTCCGATTCCTCCGATCCCTAAAAAATAAGCACGATTATATGTGTCCAAACCATCCATTGTTACTGAGCTATTTTCTGCACTTTTTCTATTACGTCTACAATCGCAGCGGTTGCATTGGGCTTACCCAGTTTCGCAATATTCTCCGATAACTTGGATGCCTTATCTTTATCTTCAATTAAATCTAGCGCTGTTTTTATCAGTATCTCTCTGGCTTCATTGTCTCGAACAAGAATTGCCGCTTCCTCATTAACAAGTGCCATGGCATTTTTTGTTTGATGATCTTCAGAAACATTAGGACTTGGCACCAAAATAGTAGGCTTGTTGACGATACTTAGTTCCGATACCGACATTGCGCCTGCCCTGGAAATAATAACATCCGCAGCTGCATAAACAAGGTCCATTTGATCAATAAACTGCAACAAATGTATATTCTTGGCTTTCTCTGCTACCAATTGAAGATTCAACTTTTCGTAATACAATTTTCCGCATTGCCAGATCACTTGTACGTTGGCATTTTTCAATGCATCAAATGCCAAGACAACGGATTCGTTCAGTGTTTTAGCACCCAAACTTCCACCCATGATCAAAATTGTAGGCAATTCAGGTTCTAATGAAAAATGCTTAATCGCTTGATCTCTTTTCCCATTTATAGCAACAACATCTTTGCGTATTGGGTTTCCGGTGATGTGGATCTTTTCTTTGGGAAAGAATTTTTCTAAACCTTCGTATGCCGTACAAATGGCCGCAGCTTTAGGTGCCAACAACTTGTTCGTTTTACCCGGAAATGAGTTTTGCTCTTGAATAACAGTCGGTATTTTCAACCAATTTGCAGCTTTCAGTGTAGGACCACTGGCGTAACCTCCTACGCCAACCACCACATCCGGCTTAAAACCTACAAGCACTTTTCTTGCTTTCAGTAGGCTTTTCAATATTTTAAATGGCAATAGAAAATTGGAAAAGGTTAATTTCCGCTGAAGACCAGCAATAGGTAAGCCAACGATTCTGAAGCCTGCTTCCGGCACACGTGTCATTTCCATTTTCCCAAGAGCCCCAACAAAAAGTATCTCGGCTTTTGGATTTCTATTTTTAATTTCCTGCGCAATGGCAATAGCCGGAAAAATGTGTCCTCCTGTACCACCACCTGAAATAATTACTCGATTGATCATCATGCTTCTGCGAATGCGTTAGTTAATTCACTTTCGTTACTTTTTTCATGTTTGTAGGCAAAACTTTGCACAATGCCAATGGCCAAACATGTCATGATCAGGGCAGATCCTCCCATTGCCAGTAAAGGCATGTTCTGTCCTGTGACCGGAAAAATGCCTGTACACACCATCATATTTACCGAAGCCTGTGACAATAATAAAACACCGATACCGATGCAAACGTACGTTTCAAAAGGTTTATCAGATCTGATTCCAATCCTCAGAATTCGATAGAGCAATATTAGGTACAGCAACATGAGCACGATAGCGGAGATCAAACCAAATTCTTCAACAAATGAAGCGTAGTAAAAATCTGCATAGGCCTCAGGCAAATACTCCTTTAGTTTACCATCACCAACACCTTGGCCTAATATTGCACCATTGTAAATGGCCAATTCGGCATTCATGGCCTGTGCATTGGCCAAAATATCATCCTCGTTCTGATACTTATTGAAAAAACGATTTTCCCACGTTTCATATCTGGGCAAGATATTCAAGGAAGGCGCCATTTTATGTAACATCACGACAAATCCGACAAGCGCAATAGCACCGGCTACCGTTAAGGCTAACTTAGAGAAGGGAACTTTTCCAACAAACAATAACACTAAACTGATCATAAACACCAAGGCAGCAGTCGAGAAATTATCTTTCAAGATCAATCCGCAAATAATCGCAATGGGTAATATGATCGGTATAAATCCATTCTTCCAGCTTTTCATTTCGTCCTTTTTCTTTACCAGGAGTCGTGAAATGTAAATGATCAGTGCCAATTTGGCAAAATCCGAAGATTGGAAGGTTAATCCAACGAAGGGTATTCTGATCCATCTTCCGGCGTCGTTCACCTTGGTTCCAAAGAAGAAAGTAAAAATAAGGAGAGCGAT
>JBFHIN010000083.1:0-7651 GCA_041596415.1 Crocinitomicaceae bacterium
ATATTTTTTTGTTGGATCAAAGTTGCTTGGCTTGATCAATCGTGAATAAAGTAGGGATCCATCCTTTCCTTTTAAAGTTACAATTTCGGCACTTCCAATGTTCAAATCTGATAACTTGTCCTTACTATCAACGAGCGTTTTCACCAATTTACCTGTGGAAGTGTAAATTTCAGCTTTTCCTGCGATCGTGTGACTGGAATAGGCGTCAAAAAAGTATTTGCCATCGCTTGAAAGTGAAAGTTCGTGTGTTCCTTCTGTTTTCGTTACTAAGTTTTGTCGACCATTAAGGTCAACACTGTAGATCATTGTATTCAATGGGCTAACGCCTGTCGCGGAGAAATAAATCATTTTCCCATCATTTTTTGCCTCAATGATATCTTTCACAACAAACTTGTTCTTGGTTAACTGACTGATCAACTTACCCGAAAAGTCGTAGTAGTACAAATTATTAAACCCATCCTTTTCGGAGATCCAAATGAAATTATTCGAGTTTTTATTTGGGAAAAATGCAGGGTGCTCAGGCTCTACCCATTTCTCGCTGGTCTCTTCCAATAAGGTTTTAACAAATTTTCCGCTCATTGCGTCATAAACGTTCAACCACATATGATTTTGATCGCGATTCACCTCTGCGATTACAATGAACTTATTGTCGGGTGTAAAAGTTAGATTGGTCAAATAATTGTCTGCGGATCCTTTCGGTGTAAAATATACCGTGCGATTCATGCTGAAATCATAGATTCCTACCTTCGGCATCTCTGACTTCTGACCCGCCATTGGATATTTTATTGGCATAAGTTCACCCGGAGTTTTGGTAATATCCAACAAAGGATAATCGTGAACATTCGTTTCATCTTTTTGATAAAAAGCCAATTTTTGTCCGTTATTCGACCAGAATAAACCTCCTGAAATACCAAATTCACTTCGCGCTATGGCTTGTCCAGATACTATGTTTTTGTCAGCATTCGATGTGATGGGAACTGAAACTCCTCCTTTTTTAGTAACGTAAATATTGTTCTCACGAGTGTAAGCTGTGCTCTCACTAGTTGGATCGAACAGTTGGTTCTCTGCACCCTCACCTATCGAATAAAGCAATTCGCCTTTGCCTGTTACTGCGTTGAACGTATAATACTTTACTCCGTCATTGATGTAAAACTCGCTTTCATTTTTCCAAACGATTCCGTAGAAATTATATAATTCACTTGATAAAGAAGCATTTACGTTTTGGATTGTAAGCCATTCGATCTCTTTACTATTCTTCACCGAAGCCTTATAAAGCGTCTGATAATTTTTAGAAGTAAATACGTAATTCTCAGAATTAGGCAACCATTGAAATCCACTCACGCGATCCGGACCATACACACGGTATTGATTCAACACAGCGTCTTTTAAAGACAGTTCCTTTTTTTGTGCAAAAACTGAAACCGCCTGTAGGGCGATAAATGCAACGAGTGAAAAGTTAAGTATTGTTTTGTTCATGTTATTTTCTATTTATCAGTCCATTAAAAAAATCTTCCATTGGTTTTCCGGCATCAAAGCATTCAAGAATAATCTTATCCAGATTTTTATCTAAAATTTTCTCAGGAGGAAATTCCGCGTAAAAATACCATTGCTTATTATACATCAAAGGTTCCTTTTCTGCTATTTCCTTAAACTCCTTAGGAACGACCTTGTTCTTTTCACCCAAAATGGTTCCAAAGTATTTTTTGAACTTGGGATCGTTGTATAAATTCTGGAATTTTTTCAAGTTTGCTGCTATACCTTCCCTTACTTGATAGAGATCTTCTGTTGAAATCTCATAAATACCTCCATAAACACGTAAATGCTCAGGTCCTAACTCGAAATAAACACCATTAATCGCTTTAGATTTTTTTCCTTCAGGCGCTACAACAGCCGAAACCATGAGTTTATAAGGCGTTTTATCCTTTGAAAACCGAATATCACGATTGATTCTGAAAATGCAATCTTTAGGATCTAATTCTTTGAATCGCTTGTCTTTTTTTGCAATTTCATCAATCATGTGCTGAACAAATGCTTTGAAAGGTTCGCGCACGTTTTCCTCATATCGACTTCTGTTTGCATCAAACCAATCCTTATGATTATTGGCTGCTAGCTCTTTAAAAAACGCTAAAAAATCTTGATTAAAAAAGGCCATATTAGTGAATGATTTTCCCAAATGTAATAAAACTGAATCAATTGCCTCATTTGAAAATTGTATATATATTTAACTACTTTTACGAAAAAAAACATGAAACACGTTTCCTTCTCTAGCATAGAAAAAGCTATCAATAAAGTGGATCATTTAGATGATGAGGGTTTAGAGCGTTTGGCTGAAACCTATTCACTGGCACAAGACGTTCTACTCGGCTACGTAATGTCTGCAGCTGTCGAATATCAAAATGAAAATCTTGAAGGATTGTTGATCTATTATTACTGTTTGATCAGTGAAGCTTTTGCTCAAGAAGGTCTTCGTTTGGATAAAGTTACGGAAGAGCATATTGATGCTTTTGAAGAGCCATTTTTTGAAATGTTGGACAGCTATTTTGAAAATGATGACGAAGAGATCATTGAAACGTTTTCAGACCAGCCTGAACTGACTCATTTTATGGCTATGGAAATTTCAACAGAGGATGAGGATGGATCAACCTTGGATGACGAAACTGCAACACAATTGTTTATCGTTTCCATGGCAATGATCTCATTGATGAACAGGGTAATTGCAGACTAAAATATTTTTTCCTTGAAGTCACCGGATCAAGTAGTTCATCAAATGATCAAACATGATCATTTTAGCCAATGGCTAGGAATTCAATTGATCCAAATTGACAAAGGAGGTTGCACGCTTCAACTTACTGTTAACAATGAAATGCTTAATGGATTTTCCATTGCTCATGGTGGAATAAGCTACTCACTTGCCGATTCTGCTCTGGCATTTGCTTCCAATGCGCATGGATTTAAATGTGTAAGCATAGAAACATCCATTTCACACCTTAGAAAGGTTCAAGAAGGTGATCGCCTAACAGCAAAAGCTGCTGAATTGCATCGAGGAAAAACAGTCGGTGTTTACGATGTCAAGATCACTGATCAAGAAGATAAATTGGTGGCTCTTTTCAAAGGAATTGTAAATATTTCTAACGAATTATGGTAAGTCTCAAAAGACTTAAAATTATTGCCTAGAACATTTTTGAAAAAATTACTCATTTAATATGTATGCATAAAATAATTTGTTACATTTAGATGTAATAATTTTTTATGAGCAGTAAACCGGATTTCCTTTATGACTTTGCAGTAAGACACTCATGGCATCGTATTTCAAGGATGTACAATCAAAAGGCAGCCGAACATGACATGACTATGTCGATCGGCTTTATCTTAATGTCTATTGATAAGGAAGGTACTCCGAGTACGCAGCTCGGCCCCAAAATGGGAATGGAACCCACTTCACTCTCCCGCACCTTGAAAACGATGGAAGATCGTAATCTTATTTATCGTGTTGAGGACAAAAAAGACAAACGAAAAGTTTTGATTTTTCTCACCGAAGAAGGCGTTGAAAACAGACGTATGGTAAGAGATGTAGTAGTTGGATTTAATAATCAAATATTTTCGAAGATTCCAAAATCAAAAATGAAAACCTTTTTCGAAGTAATAGAAAAGGTGGACAAGCTCATTGAAGAAGAAATGAAACAATATAACCACAATAATTCAAATTAGACATGAATAGACACATTAGAAAAGTGGCAGTTCTTGGATCCGGTGTAATGGGTTCGCGTATTGCTTGTCACTTTGCCAACATAGGGTGTGAAGTTTTACTACTGGACATCGTTCCTAAGGAACTTAGCGAAGAAGAAACGAAAAAGGGATTGACGCTTAATGATCCAAAAGTTAGAAATAGAATTGTAAATTCTTCATTACAAAGTGCTCTTCAGGCCAACCCCTCACCTATTTATAAAAAATCCTTTGCCAATCTCATCACAACAGGAAACTTTGAGGACGACATGTCTAAAATTTCAGATTGCGATTGGGTGATCGAAGTTGTGGTAGAACGTCTGGACATTAAGAAAATAGTGTTCGATCAAGTTGAAAAATACAGAGCGCTCGGAACGCTTATCACAAGCAACACATCTGGTATTCCTATTCATATGATGCTCGACGGAAGAAGTGAAGATTTCAAGGCTCATTTCTGTGGAACCCACTTTTTCAATCCGCCACGCTATTTGCAATTATTGGAGATCATACCAACACCAAACACTAATACTGAAGTCGTAAACTTCCTTATGGATTATGGCGCACGTTTCTTAGGTAAGAAAACCGTTTTATGTAAAGACACTCCGGCATTCATTGCAAACAGAGTAGGTGTTTATGCGATTATGGCATTGTTCCATGCAGTTAAAGAGATGGGGCTATCTGTCGAGGAGGTAGATAAATTAACAGGTCCTGTGCTTGGCAGACCTAAATCAGCAACTTTCAGAACTTGTGATGTTGTCGGCTTGGATACATTGGTACATGTGGCCAACGGATTGAAGGCAAACTGTCCGAACGATGAAGAAAAAGCCCTGTTCGAAATTCCTGAATACATCTCTAAAATGATGGAGAATAACTGGATCGGTTCTAAAAGCGGTCAAGGATTCTATAAGAAAGAAAAAAGTAAAGACGGGAAAAGTGAAATACTGGTATTGGACCTGAACACACTCGAGTACAGAAGTCAAGAGAAAGTGAAATTCCCAACCTTAGATATGACCAAGCCAATTGACAATCTTGAGCAACGAACCAAAATGTTGTTCATGGGAATGGATAAAGCTGGTGAATTCTACAGAAAACTCTTTGCAGGACTATTCTCATATGTGAGCAATCGCATTCCTGAAATTTCAGATGATCTTTACAAAATAGATGATGCCTTGAAAGCAGGATTCGGTTGGGAACTAGGACCATTTGAAACGTGGGACCTTATCGGTTTGGAACAAGGCTTAAAGCTTATCAATGACAATAATAAGCAAGCAGCACAATGGGTTTCAGACATGCAGGCCGCTGGAATTAAGTCTTTTTATTCAACAGAAAACGGTCAACGACGCTATTACGACCAGACAAGTAAAGAATATAAGGTAATTCCAGGAACTGAGGATTTGGTTATGTTGAGCGCGCTAAGAGAAACAAACAAAGTATGGAACAATGCCGACGCAACTTTAGTCGACCTTGGTGATGGTATCTTAAATCTTGAATTCAGTACAAAGATGAATACCATTGGTGGAGGAGTTATTGAAGGAATAAACAAAGCCATCGAAATAGCGGAAAAAGACTACAAAGGATTGGTAATTTCCAATACAGGACAGAATTTTTCCGCGGGCGCAAATGTGGGAATGATCTTCATGATGGCTGTTGAACAAGACTACGATGAACTGAATTTCGCAGTGAAAACTTTTCAAGATACCATGATGCGAATTCGCTACTCCAACATTCCGGTTATTGTTGCACCGCATAACATGGCTCTAGGTGGAGGATGTGAAATGTCGATGCACGCAGATAAGGTGGTAGCACATGCAGAATTGTACATGGGGTTGGTAGAGTTTGGTGTAGGATTGATTCCTGGCGGTGGCGGCTCCAAAGAATTCGCGAAACGTCTTTCAGACGAACTGGCAGATGGAGACATAAAAATCAATCGATTTAGAGACAAATTCTTGACCATTGGTCAGGCCAAAGTATCCACTTCAGCATTCGAGGCTTTCGACCTGGGTTATTTGCGTGAGGGGATCGACGAAGTGGTTGTCAGTCGAGAACATCAATTAACAAGAGCAAAGAACGCCTGTTTGGAATTATCCAACAAAGGTTATGTTGCTCCTAAACGCGTGAAAAACGTAACCGTATTGGGTCGAGAAGCGCTTGGAATTGTTTATGTTGGAGCCAATTCTATGGTAGCCGGTAATTACATTTCCGATCACGACAGAGTGATCTCGGAAAAATTAGGTTTGGTGTTAAGTGGTGGAGACTTAAGTGAGAACACCTTAGTTTCAGAGCAATACCTTTTAGATCTGGAAAGAAAAACCTTTGTTGATCTATGTAAAGAGCGCAAAACACTAGAACGATTAGAAAGTCTGGTTAAAAACGGAAAAATTCTAAGAAATTAATACCTAACACTAAAATTAACACGATGATTCAAAAAGCATATATAGTAACTGGATTTCGAACCGCTGTTGGGAAAGCAGGACGCGGAATGTTCCGTTTTTACAGACCCGACGATCTAGCGGCCGATGTGATCCAACATATTATGAAATCTGTTCCACAATTGGAAAACACCCGCATTGACGATGTTATTGTTGGTAATGCTACTCCGGAAGCAGAACAAGGTCTCAATGTCGGTCGACTCATTTCTTTGATGGGACTGAACACGGATAAAGTACCGGGCATGACCGTTAATCGATACTGTGCTTCAGGACTTGAGACCATTGCCATTGCGCAAGCAAAAATTGAATCCGGAATGGCAGATTGTATTATTGCCGGTGGCGTGGAATCGATGTCTGTAATGGCGATGGGAGGTTGGCGAATTGTTCCAAATCCAAAAGTTGCCTTGGAACATCATGACTGGTACTGGAACATGGGATTAACTGCCGAAGCTGTTGCCAAACAATTCAATGTAACCAGAGAAGATCAAGATATCTTTTCCTTACATTCACAAGAAAAGGCTCTTGCAGCAATAGCATCCGGAAAATTCAAGGAGGAGATCGTTCCCATTGAAGTTGAACACATCTTTTTAGATCAAACTGAAAAACGTCAGGTAAAAACGTATACTGCTGATACCGATGAAGGACCAAGAGCAAGTTCGATTGAAGGATTAGCCAAATTGAAACCGGTTTTTGCCAATGGAGGATCAGTAACCGCTGGAAATTCTTCGCAAACGTCAGATGGAGCCGCATTTGTTTTGATGATGTCTGAAAAAATGGTGAAAGAATTAAATCTGGAACCGGTCGCTCATTTACTCTCATACAGGGTTGTTGGAGTGGAACCAAGAATAATGGGAATAGCTCCGGTAGACGCCATTCCAAAAGCTATAAAAGCCGCTGGCTTGACATTAAATGACATTGATCTCTTTGAGTTGAATGAAGCATTCGCTTCTCAATCATTAGCTGTAATAAGAGAAGTAGGCTTGAATCCTGATATTGTCAATGTAAATGGAGGAGCAATTGCACTTGGCCACCCACTAGGTTGTACGGGAGCAAAACTGACTGTTCAGATGATACACGAATTGAAACGACAAAACAAAAAGCGTGGTATCGTCACCATGTGTGTTGGAACCGGACAAGGCGCTGCGGGAATCATTGAATTGTTGTAAACGATTATTTTTTAATAAAAGGCTGCTTTCGAGTGGCCTTTTTTCATTTCTATTCCCTTGAACTTCTATCTTTATTGCATGAAAAATCAAAAAGGTCAAATTGATGCTATTTTAAAGAACTTAAAGTTCAATGCATTGACCGATGTACAAAATGAAGTGTTAGAAAAACGTCAGGAAAGTAAAAATATTCTGTTGCTTTCTCCAACGGGATCAGGAAAAACACTTGCATTTCTCTTGCCTTTGGCTTTGTCGTTAGACAATAAAATGTCAGGAGTTCAATGTTTGATCCTCGCCCCTACTAGAGAACTAGCACTACAAATCAGCAACGTGTTC
>JBFHIN010000084.1:0-7643 GCA_041596415.1 Crocinitomicaceae bacterium
AATATTTTCGTCAGAGAGTAAGTCCGATAACAATGCTGAAAGATCATTCTCGTCTTTTGCACTTTCAGCCGATTGTAGTGTTTTTGATCGTTGAATTTTAAGTGGTTCTATGATCACATTTTCAACTAGTGATCTTTCATCAGGAGATAATAAGTAGGTAAACGAAAGTAGCTTGACAACATCATAAGTTTCTTGCTGATGAACAATTTCTAGTAATGCAGTTGATAAAAAAGGACTGATGAATTGTTGAAAATTTTCAAATAAACGGTGGCTTCGAAATTGAGGTCGCTGATCCATTTCAACACTCACTTTTCCTTCAATCAATAATGTTTTAAGTGGTTGCTGCCCGTCTATCCAACCTAAAAAAACCAAACTTTTTTCATCGAGGTTTAAAAGAAACTTGCGAAGTTCAGAGCGCTCAACTTTGGTATTGGCATCAATTTGAAGCGTGTCCAACAATGCATCTACACTGTTAACCGTGTATGGAATTCCAGTTTTTAACCCAACGTTGAGTTCGGCGGATAATTTGTTAAGATCGAAGAAGTGCATAAGCCTGGTTCTTTAACGAATCTACTTTTTTTTCCCCAAGGAATGGAATATTCTTAAGTGAATAATATAAATTTACCTAAATTGTAATTCATTTTACATCCTATGAAGAATTTACTACTTGTTTTTACCTTGTTCATTGCATCGAATTTTATGGCTCAGACTTGGAGCGATAATGTGGCGCAGATATTTTACGACAAATGCGCGAAATGTCACCATACAGGTGGTATTGCACCGATGTCATTTATAACACACGCCGAAGTGAGTCCAATGGCTGCAGCAATAGCCGCTGCAGTATCTAATGACGATATGCCACCTTGGCCACCAGATAACAATTACCAACAATATGTTCACGATCGCTCATTGAGTGCGCAACAAAAAACCACCATTTTGGATTGGATCTCGAACGGTACTCCTGAAGGAAATCCTTCCAATACACCACCACCACCGGTTTTCAGTTCGGATGCAATTTTGGGCGCCGGAGATCTGTCGGTACGCATTCCTAAATATATGAGTAAAGCCACTACCTCAGATGATTACGTTTGTTTTTCAATCCCTTCCGGATTGGCTCAAAACAGGGTGATTAAGTCGGTTGAGATCGTGCCGGGTAATAGGGAGATTGTCCATCATGCACTAATTTATGTCGATGCCGGTGGGGTTGAAGTGACAGACACTGTGGGAAGTAATTGTGCGGGCCCAAGCAATACATCCACTAAATTGATTGCGGGTTATACACCGGGAGCCACACCGATGATCCTTCCTTCTTCAGCGCCTTTAAAACTTGGCATGGATATACAGGCCGGATCCAAGATCTATTTTGCCATGCACTATCCCGCAGGAAGTTATGGGCAGTTCGATAGCACCCAAGTGATCTTCCATTTTTATCCTTTGGGAACAACCGGAGTAAGACAGGTAAGTGCCGATCCTATTATTCAAAACTGGAGTTTTTCTTTGCCTGCCAATCAGGTTACAAATGTGAGTGCACAGTACCCATCTGCAGGAGGTCTTGCATATAATATTTCTCTGTTAAGCGTTTTTCCGCACATGCATTTGTTAGGAGAAAGTATAAAGACCTATGGAATAAAAACCAATGGAGATACCATTAAATTGGCCAATATACCTCATTGGGATTTTGAGTGGCAGGATTTTTATTTTTTCAAGAATATACAGTTGGCACCAACAGGTAGCAAATTGAAAGCCGAGGGTGTATATGACAATACGAGCTCAAATCCGCATAATCCAAATAATCCACCACAAACGGTTACTGCAGGATTAAACACCTCGGATGAAATGTTCCTGGTGTACTTTCACTATATGTTGTACCAAGCCGGAGATGAAAACTACGACATTGAAAATTTGATGAGTGCCAGTATCGAGGAGCAAATGATTCAACAAGGTGAACTGCGTGTGGCGCCGAATCCAATGAATAATTCCACGGAAATTACGTACCCAAATCTGCAATCGGGAGATGTTGTTTCATTGTACATCTACGATTATAAAGGTACTTGTGTTCGCAAACTCGTTCAGGCTCAAACTGTCGACATTCCTTCTAAATTTGAATGGGATGGAACCAATGACGCTCAAACAGAAGTTAGTCGTGGGGTTTATTTTGTTTCCATGAAAGTGAATAATCAACTTGTCAGCCAACGCATACTTAAACTTTAAAAGCTGAGGTATTTCAAAGCGCGTTGAACTTCGTTGTCGTAACGGTTCATCACCTGATAATATCCGTCTTCTAACCAAAGTTGGCGCGCAATTTCAGCCGTTAGCGTTTGTTTGATGATGTTTTTGCTTTTATTCAATCCTGATTTATCGACAGGGACCTTCATATCCTTTGCAGCGAATTGAACGAAATCATTGAGCATTTTATCGCTTACAGAAAACTCTTTCATGAATTGGTTCACGTTAGACCATTTCCCTCTTTGATGCTGAACAAAATCGAAGGCAAAGGCATTGAAGGATTGTGAAAATCTAAGATCAGAAAAATACCAACTGTTATTCGTTGTGTCGAGAGGAACGAAAATATCAGGCATGATTCCTCCGCCACCGTAAACGATATTTCCCTTTGGTGTTTTGAACTTTAACGAGTCGTTGAACTTCGTTGTGTCCGGCGCATACATCTCATTGCTTTCGTAGCGATTGATCTGATCTTGAACATATTCGTCATATCCTTCGTCATAAGGTTTTTGTATACATCTTCCCGTGGGAGTATAATAGCGCGCTACGGTAAGACGCAATGTACTACCATCACGTAAACTCAAGTCTTCCTGCACCAATCCTTTACCAAAAGATCTACGTCCGATGATCTTTCCGCGATCATTATCTTGAATGGCTCCTGCCAAGATCTCACTTGCTGAAGCAGAATTGCTATTAATCAGCACAGTTAAAGCTGTTTTCTCTAAAATTCCTTGAGCAGTGGCTCGATAGGTATAAGTACCAACATGTTCGCCCTTGGTGACAACAATTGGCACTCCGGACGGAAGAAATTCGTCAGCAATATCCGTGGCTGCTGTTAAAACACCTCCACCATTATTTCTTAAGTCAAGGATCAGTTTTTTCATTCCTTGGTTTTTAAGTAACAAGGCAGCTTTTCTGAATTCGTCTGCGGTGCCAACTGAAAATTGATCTATCTTGATAAAGCCAACATTCTTGTCGATCATATACGCAGCAACGATTGATTCAATAGGAATACTGCCACGAATAATTCTTTTATTCAGGACCTGGCCTTGACGGAATAATTTCACACTCACTGAGGTATTTTCAATGCCCTTAAGCATGCCCATCACTTTTTCATTGGTAATTTTTTTACCGGCTACGGGTTTACCGTCTACCTGAAGAATCTTGTCCCCGGCCTTGACATCTGCTCTTGAGGAAGGGGAGTTAGGAATCACATTTGTAATACAAATAGTGTCACGAAGAATAAAGAAACGAACGCCAATACCTCCAAACTTTCCCTCGATGGATTCTTTCATAGCTACCATATCCTTGGCGGGTATGTAGTTACTGTGTGGATCAAGTTCGTGTAGCATGTCGGAGATCGTTTTTTCAAACAAAGCTTCACTATTGATCGTATCCACATACTTTTTGTCCAGAATTTGAATGATGTCTTGCAACTTCTGATATTTCTGTCCGCCTGTAGAAACCATGGATGTAAAACCCGTTGGTGCATAAACACTTCCTAACCACAGGCCAAGTGAAAGAACGAGAGACAATATTACAGGTAGCAGGTAGTTGCGGCTATTTTTCATCGTGGAGATCTTCAATTTGTAAAACTTCTATTCCTGCACTTTTCAAAAAATTTATTCCCGCCTGATCTTTATAGCTATCGCGGAAAACGACTCTTGAAATACCCGATTGTACCACCAATTTGCTACAATCCTTGCAGGGTGAAAGTGTAAGATAAAGTGTAGCACCGCGGCAATTATTGGTAGATTTTGCTACCTTGAGAATAGCATTCGCTTCGGCATGCAATACATACCACTGCGTAGCACCTTCCTCATCCTCGCAACAATTGTCAAATCCAGAAGGTGTACCATTATAACCATCTGAAATGATCATTGCATCTTTAACGATGATTGCCCCCACTTGTTTGCGTTCACAGTACGATAATTTCGACCAGGTTTCTGCCATGCGCAGGTAAGCCTTATCATATCGCAATTGTTTCAACATATCTCTATCTAACTCATGTTTAATCATAGCAACAAAAATAATGAATTGATATCAATAGACTGTCCAAGAACTTAATTGGGATTGGTGAATTTGTAGCCAACTCCTCTTATTGAATGAAAATATTCTGGGTTTTTAGGATCCCTTTCAAACAATTTCCGAAAACTCAGAATAAAATTATCGATGGTACGTGAAGTCGGAAACTGATCTGTTCCCCAAACTTTATCCAATATTTCTTCTCTGGAAACGACTATGCCTTCGTTGGAATGAAAGAACTTTAACAACTCAATTTCTTTTTTCGATAGTGAAGTAAGTAACTGTTCTCCTTTGTCATAGACACTGTATGAGGCAAAGTCTACCAACTTATCACCGATCTTTAGATATTTTAATTCAGCCTCGTCACTAATTTCAGGAGGAAGTAGGTTGTGAACGCGTAAAATGAGTTCCTCCAAGTCAAAGGGTTTGGGTAAATAGTCATTGGCACCAATTCGGAGTCCTGCAATACGATCTTCAGTGGTTCCCTTGGCAGAAAGTATTAGGATGGGTACTGCAGATAATTTTCTGATCGCAGAACAAATTTCCAATCCACTCACTTCGGGTAACATAACATCAAGGATCACCAGCTGAGCTGAGATAATTTCTTTCATGTTTTCCATGGCTTTTTTGCCGTGATTAAAGGTGGTCACGCGATAACCTTCCAATTCAAGATTCATCTTGATCAAGTTGGAAAGACTCTGTTCGTCCTCGATCAAACAAATATGATGCATAGTCGTATTTTTTATAAAAGTAATTAATCGATCAATAATATGCCGAGATACTTGAAAGCGATGCCTTTTTTATGGTTGTTATCGTTTAATATAGCCTTGCTTTAAGCTACTTTGGAAAGTAAACTATAAAAAGTCCCTAAAATACCTCTTATTTTAAGTGTAAACCTTGAAGGTGAGAAAATTTAGACTAATTTTGTATTGTTTTTATTGATTCTCCCATGAATAGCACCAAAAAAATCCACTCAGCACTTATTTCTGTTTATGATAAAACAGGTCTTGAACCGATTGTTAAAGAACTACATAAAAATGGTGTAACTATTTATTCCACAGGAGGAACACAATCATTTATCGAGGCATTGGATATTCCCGTTATGCGTGTTGAGGATCTTACATCTTACCCATCGATTTTGGGAGGCCGTGTAAAAACATTACACCCAAAGATTTTTGGTGGTATTTTGAACCGAAGAGCATTGAACGAAGATCAAGAGCAAATTGCAGAATATGAAATACCTGAGATCGATCTAGTAATCGTTGATTTATATCCTTTTGAAGCTACAGTGGCTTCGGGTGCTTCACACGACGACATTATTGAAAAGATCGATATTGGTGGGATTTCCCTTATCAGAGCTGCAGCTAAGAACTACGAGGATGTAGTTATTGTCCCTTCTCAAGCTCAATACGCTGAATTCTTAGGATACATTTTGGCTCAAGGTGGTGGAACTAACTTGGATCAACGCAAAGCCTTAGCGCGTGATGCATTTGGAGTTTCATCTCATTACGACACTCAAATATTTGATTATTTCAATCAATCAGAAAAGAACGCATTCAAAATAAGCATAATGCACTCCGAAGTGTTGCGTTATGGTGAAAATCCACATCAAAAAGGAATTTTTCACGGAGACCTAAATGAGGTTTTTGATAAATTACACGGTAAAGAATTGTCGTATAACAATTTATTGGATGTTGATGCTGCCGTTCAGTTGATGGACGAATTTAAAAATGATGATCCAACTTTCGCCATATTAAAACACAATAATGCTTGTGGGGTAGCAACGCGCCCTTCGCTTATGGAAGCATATGAAGCTGCCTTAGCAGGTGATCCGGTGAGTGCTTTCGGTGGAATTCTGATCGCCAACCGTTGGATCGATATGCCGACAGCTGAGTTGATCAACGAATTATTTTGTGAAGTAGTAATAGCTCCTGGTTACGCACCAAGTGCGCTTGAATTATTGAAATCAAAAAAGAATAGGATCATTTTGGTGCAAAAACCATTTGATTTCCCGAAAAGACAATTCAAATCGATCCTTAATGGTGTCCTTGAGCAGGATAAGGACAGTTTATCTGAAAGAAGCGAAGATTTTACAACAGTAACAAAGCTTTCTCCAAACGAGCAAGAAATTGAGGACATGATCTTTGCCAATAAGATCGTTAAGCATACAAAATCAAATACGATCGTTTTGGCAAAAGGCAAACAGTTGTTAGCCAGCGGAACGGGGCAAACTTCGAGGGTTGATGCTTTACGTCAGGCCATACACAAAGCAAAATCGTTTGATTTCGATCTTAACGGTTCTGTAATGGCTTCAGATGCATTTTTCCCTTTCCCTGACTGTGTTGAAATTGCAGGAAACGAAGGAATTACAGCCGTTATTCAACCGGGGGGATCGATCAAAGATCAACTGTCGATTGACTATTGTGATCAACAAAACATGTCTATGGTTATTACCGGAAACAGACATTTTAAACACTAAAAAAACACTATTCGTAGAAAAATGTAACAAAAAGTCATTTTTTACGAAGAATGTAATTAATATTAATAGCAGAATTAGAAGCGCAAGAAATGGGTTTATTTAGCTTTTTAACGCAAGAAATTGCAATCGATTTAGGTACGGCGAACACGCTTATCATCATGAATGATAAGGTTGTTGTGGATGAACCATCGATCGTAGCCAAAGATATACAAACAGGAAAAATTGTTGCCATCGGTAAGAAGGCGCAACAGATGCATGGTAAAACCCACAAGTTGATTGAAACGGTTCGTCCGTTAAAAGATGGGGTTATCGCCGACTTCCAAAGTGCTGAGCAGATGATTCGAGGTATGATCAAAATGATCAATCCTGGAAAACGTTTATTTAATCCAACACTACGTATGGTGATCTGTATTCCTTCAGGGATTACGGAGGTGGAGAAAAGAGCTGTTAGAGATTCGGCCGAACACGCGGGAGCAAAAGAAGTTTACCTGATTCATGAACCAATGGCAGCAGCAATCGGTATCGGCATCGATGTGGAAGAACCAATGGGGAATATGATCATCGATATTGGTGGTGGAACTTCAGAAATCGCAGTAATAGCACTGGGTGGAATTGTTTGTGATAAGTCAATTCGAATTGCTGGGGATGATTTCACCAATGATATTGAAGAATACATGCGACGTCAACACAACATCCTTGTTGGGGAGCGTACTGCTGAACAAATCAAAATTGAAGTTGGAGCTGCATTGCCGGACTTGGATGATCCACCAGCAGATTTTGCCGTACGAGGTAGAGATTTGATGACGGGTATTCCAAAGGAGATCGTTATTTCATATGCTGAGGTAGCTCATGCCTTGGATAAAACTATTTCAAAGATCGAAGAAGCGATTTTAAGTGCACTTGAAATGACGCCGCC
>JBFHIN010000085.1:0-7497 GCA_041596415.1 Crocinitomicaceae bacterium
CTGACTAATGGCATAACACCGATGTGTATCTTGGTGAGATCTTGTATTTCATTTTCTTTGGTCCATTTGATATACTTTAACGATCGTACATCGTAGAGTGGGGCTTCGTTCGAAATGATTAGAAATTCAAAATCAAATTTATTTTCAAGTTTCTTTATAACGGGGATAAGGTCATCCAGGTAGCGCATGGTTGTGTGTGTGCCTGTCCAGCCAATTACCACCGGCTTGACATTATGGTCGCAGGTGAGATTGTGATAATTCTCCGTATCGATCGTTGTTGGTATAATACGAGTGTTTTGGTTGTATTTCTTAGCATAATTTTCCAAAAACACATTTCCACAAACCACTTGGTCTGCCCACTTGATACAATATTTGACCTTCCAATAGGCTTTAATTCGATGAAATCGCGCGTTAGTCTCCGAATAATTGGGTAGCCAGATGGCGTCGTCATAGTCATAGACGTATTTTCTTCTTAACACTTTTGCAATGATCCATTCAAATATTGGTGGACCTACATGGGCTATTTCTCGGTGGATAAAGAGGTGATCAGCCTTGCGGATTTTGAAGAGAATTCCGAATCTTTTCATAAAACTTCCAATTACCACTAAGGCTTTTTTTAGCTGATTTCCTTGTGAATAAAGCAATTGCCAAGATTCGAATGAATAGAAGGGATACACTTCACAGTTATAGCCTTCATTTTCTAAAAAATCAAAATATTGCTCAAAGCGAAAACGTTGCGATGGTGCCGCTTGCTTTGGGTAGGGGGTTAAGAAGTAAATGGTTTTTTTTGATTTCATATGCACTTTACTTCTTCAATATATCCAAATATACTTGAGCGTATTTCTCAACGCCATTTTTTAAACCAAAATAACTTTGAGCACCATTCATACTTGATTCCCTATTGAAATTTTCATAATTGATTGCCTTCAAGTAATTCTCTTTCACAAATGCGTGAACTACCGAACCGGCTTTGTATTTTTCGATCAACAGGTCCGTATCGCCAACACCATAGTTACATGTCAAAGGAATTCCCATTGCCATAATTTCTCCTTGTTTGGTTGGCGAAGAAGCTTTTTTAGAATACGTTGGCCTAATGAAAAACACCGAAGAATCGAACAGTGCTAAATGTAAAGGCACATCTTTGTGGTTACATTTGGTCAAAAAGACATCTTCTTTCGAGAGACCTTTTTCAAGACATTGATTCATGATCGCACTATGATCATCGGCCGTTACCAATAAAAAAACTGCTGTTGGAATTTTACTCTTTAACGTGATAAAAAAGTCCAGCATTTCAGGGAGCATGTACCAAGTACCAATTGAACCGACGTATCCAAGAATGTATGCCTCATCCTGAACATTTAGTTTTTTACGTAGTTGAATTTTTTCTTGGGTAGTGATTTTTTCAGGGTTAAAAAGTTCAAGGTCAACGCACGTCGGAATAACTTGAATAGGTATTGGGTTAGTTTGAAATTCTTTCCAGCTCAAGATTTCATCTTTTGCGTTCTCTGTCAAGGATATAGTATAATCGGCCTCTTTCAAAAAATCAAGTTCCTTCTTTTTGAAAAATTGATAAACCTTATTAAAAATAGGGTTGGATCTCGACCAAATTTTACCGTCGATGCGCTCATCTGCCCAAAAGCCACGCATGTCGAATAAGAATTTAATCCCAAAATTGTGCTTTAATCGCAAACCGATAAGTGCTGCGATATAGCTTCTACAATGTACGAGCTTAATGGGGTGATTTTTCGCCAACGATTTGGCTTTACGCCACATTCGGTTGACATCATACATTGTAGATAGCAACGGCGGTTTCTTGGTGTAAGTCATTGGGTGCCAATCAATGCCGACTTCACTGCACATATTTTCTATAAAAGTTCTATTTTGTTCGTAGCGATCTGCTTTTTCAAAGCTGATCAGATGGAATTTATAGCCTTTCTTTGCTAGACCTCTGAGGTAAGGTAGAACCTGTGACTGTCCCAAAGGATCAGTCATTCCGTCATATGAAATGTAAATGATATGTGTCACGCTTTTTTTCTTCTAATTTTCCATCCACTGTTCATACCACATCTGGAACATTAATAAATACCAAATTTTCGTTTCGTATTCCTTTTTTCCGTGGAAGAAATCGCGAAGTATACTGCTGACATATTCCGGATTAAAAAGCTTCTGTTCTTTAATTCGTTCTTCGGACAAATAGTATTCAACCAGATCACGCAATTCATTTTTCAACCACTCGCCAATTGGAATGGCAAATCCCATTTTTGGTCGTTCCATCATTTCCTTAGGAAGGTATTGATGAACAATTTCCTTTAAAATGTACTTTTTAACGCCCTCATGGTATTTGTAATTATCAGGTAATTGTGCCGCCCATTCAATGACACGGTGATCCAAGAAGGGCTCACGACCCTCCAAACTTACCGACATCGTAGAACGATCAACTTTTTGCAGAATATCATCTACCAAATAGGTTTGATAGTCGATGGCCATCATGTAACTCAGTGGCGATGTAAAATTTGCCTGAAGTTCGTTACTTTCATACGCCGTTGACAATGTATTTTTGGGGTCAAGCAATACTTGTTTAAGTTGGTCATCCGTAAACTGTTGACTTAAGCTTAGCATGATCTGCTGCTCGGTCGGGTTTCGGAGGATCCCTTTTAGTTTTTCGTAACGGTTATGAAAATTGTAACGGTTTTTAAGCACAGGAATTTTTCCCGATGGCACATGTTCCATAATACCAGCAGCTGCAACGCGCATGAATGCCGGTATCTTTTCAAGTTTAGCGCGATATCTTATTAAATAATCATAACGATTATAACCGGCAAAAACTTCATCTCCAGCGTCAGCACTAAGTGCAACAGTAACTTCTTTTCGGGCCATCTTGCTTACTAAGGTTGTCGGAATGGCGCTGCTATCAGCAAAAGGTTCATCAAAAAAATAGGGGAGATCCTTAATCAGCTCAAGTGCTTCGGAGGATGTGCACGAAATTTCTGTATGATCCGTCCCTAAGTGTTGAGCAACAGCCTTGGCATAGGGTGCTTCGTTCAAACCTATGTCAGGGACTGAAACAGTAAAGGTTTTTAATTTTTCACTGCGATCTTTCTGAAGTAAAGCTGTAACGCATGCGCTATCATAACCGCCGCTTAAAAAAACGCCAACGGGAACATCCGAAACCATGCGATAATTGCAAGCATCTTGTAAGATTTCTTCAGTCTTTGATTTCGCCTCCTGAAAGTCAATGTTCAATTTCGGACGATTGTAAGCATCGTAAACATTCCAGTAGCGCGTTGTTTGAATACTTCTGCTTTTTAGGTCAATCGTCAAGTAATGGCCGGGTTTTAATTTTAAACAATGTTCAAAAATACAATGAGGCGTCGGAACATTTCCGTATTGCATGAAAGCAGAAACGGCAGCATGATCTAGTTTCTTCTCAAAAGCTGGATGCTTGTGAAAAGATTTTAACTCAGAACTAAATAAGAACAGGTTATCGTGCCAATAATAGAAGAATGGTTTTACACCGGCTCTATCTCTTACACAAAAAATTAGATCATTCTGCTGGTCGTAAATACAAAAGGCAAACATTCCGATAAATCGATCTACGCAAGCTCTTCCCCATTGTTTAAAAGCATGAAGGATCATTTCAGTATCGGAGTCGTTGGTAAACTGGTGTCCGAGTGCTGAGAGTTCTTTTTTAAGTTCTCTGAAATTGTAGATCTCACCATTATAGGTAATCACCAAGTTTTCGTAGTGCATAGGCTGAGCACCAAGCTCCGTGAGCTCAATGATGGATAAACGGCGATGACCTAAACCAATTTGAACTTCATTCTTCAGGATTAACTCTATTCCTGAACCGTCCGGACCTCTGTGCGTTAAAGTATCCGTCATAGCAGTTAAAATGCCCTCTGAGGAGCGATTCTTGAAGTCGATGTAGCCTGTGATTCCGCACATGTGACGAATATACAAATTACAAACTAATCCACCTATCAGCACGAAACCAAAGTTTTATCCTGTTTTTTTACTTTTTAGCATTAATTAAACATTACTTACCGAGGTAAGTTGTAATTTTGGACCTCAAATCATAATTATGAAACGCAATCAAATCATTCTTGTCGCAATATTCGTTTTCTTGACAGCCTTGATATTTTTCAGGATTCAATCCAATAAAAAAGCGCCGATCAAAGAAACCAAAGAAGCGCAAACTTTGATGTATGTGCCCATCGCTGAGGTGGAAAACAAGATCCGAACTTCACAATTGATCTCATACGGACAGGTGGCACCAAATACGGAAATCGAAATTTCTTTTGAAGTTCAGGGGAAATTGGAGAAAGGTGATTTGTTGATGAAACCCGGAGTGAAATTCAAGTTCAATCAATTGTTATATAAGGTAAATCAGGATGAAGCATTTTACTCCCTGACTTCCAGAAAAACGCAATTAGCCAATTTGATCATTACGGCTCTTCCGGATATTGAACTGGATTTCCCGTCTGAAAAAAATAAGTGGATGCAGTTTTTAGATCAATTGGGGCCGGAACGCAGACTACCTGAATTGCCAAGCGTTAGATCTTCCAAAGAAAGAATGTTCATTACCGCCAGAAATATTTTCACGGAGTATTATTCGATCAAAAGTCAGGAGTCTCGTATGGAGAAATATTTTTATTTGGCACCATTCAATGGGACAGTGGTGGAAGTTTATTCGGAGCCTGGGTCAATAGTTAGTCCTGGAATGCGTGTTGCTAAAATTGCAAAGTCTGGTGATTTTGAAGTGAAAGTTCCTATTGCCATGAGTAACCTGGATCGTTTCCAGAAAGAAGGAAGTGCTGACTTTTTTGATAGCAAAGGAAAAAAAATAGGAACAGGAAAGATCTTGCGTATTTCAGATGTGATCAACCAAAAAACACAATCTGTTGACGTTTACTATTCCATCTCACCTGTAAATAATGCCATGGTCTATCATGGACAATATCTAAATGCTGCTATCAATCAAAGTGCTTCTCAAGAGTGTTTCCCGGTTCCCAGAGCTGCAGTTAAGGACAATAAAGTGCAAGTTTTGGCAAACAATAAACTTCTACAACGTGATATCAATATTGTTGGAAGTAAGCCGGATACTGTATTTGTAGTCGGATTGAGGAACGGAGAGGAAGTATTGTTGGAAAGAGTGATCGCTTCAAGTGATGTAAAAGAATATAAGGGAATTAAGCGCTAGGCGACATGAGAAAATTAATTCAGTTTTTTATAAAAAGACCAATATGGGGTAACGCGTTCATTGCGCTTACAGTAATGTTTGGATTGTTCTCGATCTTCAACATGAAACGTTCCTTTTTCCCAGAGTTGGATCCAAATACCATCATTGTTTCAGTATTCTATCCGGGAGCATCTCCTTCAGAAATGGAAGAAGGTGTTACAATTAAGGTGGAGCAAGCTGTAAAAGGACTTTCAGAGATCGAGGAAATAAATTCGACTTCTTCAGAAAACATGGCTTCTATTACTATAAAGGCCTACCAGGATACAGACATGGATGAGCTGTTGAGCGACGTGGAGAATGCTGTAAATTCCATTAATTCATTTCCACAAGGAGCCGAACGTCCAATTATTACACGTCTAAAATCGGGTGGAATGGGAAGTGTGGTGGCTTTTGTGGGAATCTCAGCCAAAAACAAAAGTGTTAAAGAGATTGAGATCATCGATAAAGCGACCAAGGTGGAACGTGACCTTCTGAACACAAAAGAGATCACCCAGATTCAGAAAAACGGATTCCCGACTAAAGAAATTTCCGTAAATGTTCGTGAGAACGACTTATTGCGTTTTGGCGTAAGCATGCAGGAAATAGGCGTTGCCATCGGGAGTAAGAACATCGATATTACCACCGGGATGATCCGCGGTGGGGTGCAAGAAATGAGTGTTCGTGCCAATGATCGCAGAACAACACCTGAAGAGATTGGTCAGATCGTAATCCGTACAACGGCTAACGGTGAAATGGTGCGATTGAAAGATGTCGCCGATGTGGTATTAGGTTATTCCGAAGATTCTCAAGAAGCAAAGTTCAATGGTAATCCTGCCGTTTCGTTCCGTATTGAAAAAACAGTGGAACAGGATATTGCCAAGATATCGGAGGCGCTGCACGATTATCAGGAAAAATTCAACAAGGAAAATCCAAATTTTCAATTCGACATTTATTTTGAGTTCAACGACATGTTGACACAACGTATCGATCTATTGACCTCTAATGGGATCTTTGGATTGGTGCTTGTGCTCATCTTTCTTGGCTTGTTCCTGAATATCAAATTATCAGCATGGGTTGCTTTTGGTATTCCATTCTCATTTTTAGGGATGTTCATTTTGGGATCAGCCTATGGTATGACGATCAATATGATCTCTGTGTTCGGAATGATCTTGGTAGTTGGTATTTTGGTGGACGATGGAATCGTGATCGCTGAGAACATTTACGCACATTTTGAACGTGGAAAATCTCCCGAGAAAGCGGCTATTGAAGGAACGATGGAAGTATTTCCTTCGGTATTTTCTTCCGTTATAACCACCGTCGTTGCATTTTCAGTTTTGTTTTTTGTAGAAGGATTGGAAATGATGCGCGAAATGGCCTTTGTCGCTATTGCCTGTCTTGGTTTCTCATTACTAGAAGCATTCTTCGTTTTACCGGCTCACCTTGGACATGAAAAGGTGCTTATAGAGAATAAAAAACCCACTTTCGCTTTCTGGAAGGGATTAATTTTCGTGTTTATTGGATTGTTAATTATTTGGGTAGGAACACGAATTATCCCATTTGATGATCTTACCTTAGGATCGGTTCTTTTTCCTTTTGTCGTTATAGTGATCGGTGGTATGATGTTTTTCAAAGGCTTTTCAAATTCAATCATCGAGCAAAAAATCAGAGGTGGTGCCGACAAATTGATCAAATATATCCGAGACGTTTGGTTTAGGGAAAGTATTGAAATGTTGTTGGGTCGAAAACGAGGGCTGCACCGTATTTCCTTCTTTTTTCCATTGATTTTTACCATTGTTGCTTTCGGAATGTTGATCTCGGGTACCATATCGGCGACATTCTTTCCGAATATCCCACCCGATTTCTTCAGTATTGAAGCGGCATATAGTCCGGGTGATAATAAGAAGCAGACACAGGAGTTTATCGATAAGGCAACGGTTATTCTTTTAGAAGAAAATGAGCGCATTGAGCGAGAAAACGGTGATAGCTTGCTGCAATATTTTTCTTCAAACATCGGTTTTTCACAAAACTTGGGTCAGTCAGGGAATCATACGGGTGCCATTAGCGTGTTCGTTGATGTGGAGCACTCGAAAACTCCGTTGGATACGTTGATGGGAAGAATAATGAGACGTTTGAATGCTATTCCTGAAGGGAAATTAGCGAAAGACACTTATGTGGGAGGATTCAATCGTTTTGGAAAAGAGATCGAGTTAGGTCTTACTTCTGAAAATGATAAAAGTCTTCAAAAGGCACGTGAGTTAATGAAAAAAGAAATGTCGAAC
>JBFHIN010000086.1:0-7475 GCA_041596415.1 Crocinitomicaceae bacterium
TGCCTGGAATAAAACTAAACTTATGATAAACGATAAAGCAAACAGGGAGCATCAATGCCTTAAGAGAATCGTGCATCTTACAAAAAAGTTGGCAGAGGAACATGACGACGGTAGACTTAACATAACCGCGGCGAAAAAAATTTTAAAAGAGCTTATGGATAGTAATCTGTATTTCGATGCTGAAAATAAAATTGTTTCCGTTATTTCTAAAAAATTTAACTGGACTGATGACGGTTATCAATGGTTTTCCATTAAAGTTAGAAAATGGTCGGCTACGAGATAATTATAAAAAATTTTCTTGAGCGATGTTTTTTTTAGGGGGCGGGTGCGGAATAAAAGATGCTTTTTATGAGTTTAACATAAAAATAATATAGGTCATGTTGATAAAATCACATATTTTTTGACGTTAAGTAGTGAAATTGATATACTTTTGTCAAAAAAAATATTTTTTATGGCAACAAAACGACAACAAGCGTATCAAGATGTTTTAAATCGCACACCTAAATCGATTTCATACGAAGGAAAAATCTCAGAATTGTTCGGAAAGAACGTCTTCCACATGGAGGTTATGCGTGAGTATTTGCCTTCAGATGCATATAAATCAATGACGGAGGCCATTCAAAATGGAATACGTTTGGATCGAAAAATGGCAGATCAGGTTGCGTCTGCCATGAAAGATTGGGCCATAACAAAAGGAGCAACGCATTATACACACTGGTTCCAACCACTTACGGGATCAACAGCGGAAAAGCATGATGCATTTTTTAAACCTGTAGGGCCGGGTAAAGCCATAGAAAGATTTGATGGCGAATTATTGGTTCAGCAAGAACCGGATGCTTCTTCGTTCCCTAATGGAGGAATCAGAAATACTTTTGAAGCGAGAGGTTATACTGCCTGGGATCCTTCTTCACCAGCATTTGTCATCGGAAAAACACTTTGTATACCTACAATTTTTATTTCTTATACAGGTGAATCACTTGATTATAAAATGCCCTTGTTGAAGGCACTTCATGAAGTGGATAAGGCTGCCGTTGAAGTTTGTCAATATTTTGATAAAAACGTAAATAAGGTGGTAGCTACGCTCGGCTGGGAACAAGAATATTTCCTTATTGATCAAGCTTTGTTTAACGCTCGTCCTGACCTTATGATGACAGGTAGAGCTTTATTTGGGCATACAGCTGCTAAAGGACAACAATTGGAAGATCATTATTTTGGATCCATTCCTGAGCGTGTTACTGCATTTATGCGAGAGTTTGAAACCGAGGCAATCGCTTTGGGTATTCCCGTAACTACACGACACAACGAAGTTGCACCGAACCAATTCGAATGTGCTCCTATTTTCGAAGAGTGTAATTTGGCAAATGACCATAACTTATTGTTAATGGACCTCATGGAAAAAATTGCTAGAAAACATGATTTCAGAGTGCTATTGCATGAAAAACCTTTCGCGGGAGTGAATGGTTCGGGGAAACATAATAACTGGTCTTTGGGTACAAATACCGGAGTTAATTTACTTGCCCCTGGTAAAAATCCTAAATCTAATCTGCAGTTTTTAACTTTCTTTGTTAACACGATCAAAGCTATTCATGATAACGCAGATATTTTGAGAGCGTGTATCGCATCAGCAGGTAACGACCATCGTTTGGGGGCAAATGAAGCGCCACCAGCAATCATATCAACATTTATTGGTTCACAGCTTTCGACACTGTTGGACGATATTGAAAAGAATGTGAAAGCAGGAAAAATGACTCCAGAAGATAAAACTGAGTTGAAAATGAATATTGGTAAAATTCCGCAGATTATGTTGGATAATACGGATCGTAACCGAACTTCACCTTTCGCTTTTACAGGTAACAAATTTGAATTCAGGGCCGTTGGATCTACAGCAAACTGTGCTTCGGCAATGATTGTTTTAAATACAATTATGGCTAATCAGCTGAGAGCTTTCAAAGTTTCGGTGGATGAACGCATCGAAAAAGGAAATGCCAAAGATGAAGCCATATTGAAAGAACTTCAAAAATTGATCAAAGAGTCTAAAAAAATTCGATTTGAAGGAAATGGATATGGTGATGAATGGGTCAAAGAAGCAGAGAAAAGAGGATTGAGCAATTTAAAAGACACACCGCGAGCATTAAAGATTTGGGGAGATAAAAAAGTGGCTAAATTGTTTAATGACATGAATGTTCTTACCCCTCGTGAATTGGAGGCACGTCAAGAGATTGAATACGAAAATTACATTCTTAAAATTCAAATCGAGGCAAGAATTATGGGAGATATGGTTCAATCCATGATCATTCCAGCCGTAATCGAATACCAAAATCGTTTGATTAAAAATGTTCAAGGACTTATGGATGTTCTTGGACCTAAAGCCGGAAAGGAGGCTGCTCAAACTCAAATAGACCTTGTTCAGAGAATTTCATTGCACTTAAATGCTATGAAAGCTTCAGCCGATAAAATGTTGATCGAAAGAAAAGCGGCCAACCAATTAGAACACGCCGAAGATAAAGCACTTGCTTATTGCGATCGTGTAAAAGTTCATTTTGATGACATCCGTTACCATGCAGATAAACTTGAATTGTTAGTGGATGACGAGCTATGGCCGTTGCCAAAATTCAGAGAAATGTTATTCACTCGTTAATAAAAAAAAGGCTCTTAAAAGGAGCCTTTTTTGTTTTTTCATGTTCCGAATTAAAAGGTTTATGATATATTTGCCTTGTTTAAAATAATTCTAAATAAGATGCAGCTGATAATTGCGGATAGTAATGATCTGATGAGGGTAGGAATGAGAACTATTCTTCAAGCGGTATCTGATGTTCAGATCGTTGGCGAAGCAAAATGTAAAGAGGAATTATTAAGTCAACTTAAAACGTTTGGGACATCCATAGTCCTAATAGATTACACATCAACAGGATTCGATATTGACGTAATTCCAAAAATCCTTCAGTCGAATAAGGAAGTCAAGTTTTTAGCCATCACTCCGGAACAATCGGCCCAAACACTCGTAAATGCCTTAAGATCTGGAGTTGTGAGTTATGTGAAAAAGGATTGTGATCTTGGGGAGATTGTAAACGCGGTACAAGAAACAATGCGGGGTAATAAATTTTTCTGCGGACAAATTCTTGAAACAATCCAGCGCGCCTCAATAGATGTGAATGATATTGATTTTGATTCATTTACTTGTGAACCAATAATACTTTCGGAACGCGAAAATGAGATCATTAAATTGATTGCTGAAGGTTTAACCAATATACAAATTGCGGATCAGTTATTCTTGAGTAATCACACAATCAATACACACCGTAAAAATATTATGGCCAAGTTAGGTGTTAAAAATACAGCAGGTATTGTTATGTATGCTGTTAAAACGGAGCTTGTTTCACCGAATAAGTTTTTATTCGCAACAGACACTTTGTAATCCACTCACATATTTTTTTTATTTTTAGTTGAACCGTTTTGTGTTATGCGTGTACAGCGGACAAATAATCTTTAGATGAAGTTTCTAGTTCATACCTTATTTTTCCTATTTGGACTCCAGTCATGGGTTGTTGCTCAAAACAATAACACCAATGCTCCGCAATCTAATTCGTCATACGAAAAATCTACAGAACGTGAGTCAACCCTCAAGGAAGAAGCCCAGCCATCTGAAAGCATACAAATCGAATCCGTGTCTAAAAAGGCGAAAGCAGTGCAGTCCAAGGATAAAATGAATGACGATGCTCCGGTTAAAAGTATGGAGGCCGGTTCCTCTGAGAAAATGACCATTCAACTATCGTCTTCTATCGCTACATTAAATCAGCAGGCGAATGAACAAAGAACCAGAAGAACACCTACTAGCGATCAACAACAGCAGATAAACACTCTCGTTGAACTTTTGGCTAAATCGGCCCCTGAATCATTTGAATACAACTATTTTAAATACATATCAGGTAATTACAACACAAGTTATTTTTCTTATTTAAAGAAAGCTGAAAACATTCGTCCTACCAATACCGATGTTCAGATTCAAATGGCAGGTTATTATTTGATTCAGCAGGATAAAACGAATGCGCTGAATTACTTGAATAAACTTGTGAATTCAGGAAGATTGAGCAAAGAAGTGATCAATTACGGGGAGGATCTCGTAAAATCTGCTCCGGAAAAAGGCATATTGATTACTCATGGTTTTGATGATACTTACGCGGCTTATTATCAGCAGTTGAACGGGAAAATTAGAGAGGATGTTTTGATTGTATCCTTGGATTTTTTACAAAGTGAAGCGTACCGAAAAAAAATAAGTGATAAAGGCTATACTTTACCAAAATCAACGGTTATTGATGTACAGTTTCTGAAAGAATTTTGTACTTCCAATGTATCTAAACACATCGCTCTTTCTATGACAATTCCAAAAGAATATTTGGTTGGAATACAGAAAAACCTTTTTGTTGTTGGGTTGACATTTGAGTATCACTCGGAGTCCGATTTCAATAACTTTTATAAAAATGATTATTTGTGGAATGAAGTTTTAACAAAAAAAATTATTCAAGATCCTGTCTCTGAAAAAGGTAAACAACTATCAGCAAATTATTTACCGATGCTGCTTCATTTAAGAAAAGTATATGCCGAAAAGAATGAGGGAGCGAAATTAAATCAAGTAGAGACAACAACTGACAAGATTGCCGTACAGTGCCGCAAGTATGACCAGGTACAGCAATTGAAAAAAAGTTATTGATGCGATTACTGAGGGCTCAACATAAAACAATGTCAGATGAAGCACTGATGAAAGCGATTTCCAATGGAGACCGCTCTGCTTTTGATGAATTGTATAAACGTTACTCAGGACCCTTACTTGGATATTTTATGAGAATGCTTTGGAGGGACAGAGAGAAAGCGGAAGATTTTGTTCACGACTTGTTTGCTAAGATTGTGAGAAAACCAGATTATTTTGACACGTCTCGGACATTTAAAACTTGGGTGTATTCGGTTGCCAACAACATGTGTAAAAACGAGTATAAAAAACAGGAAGTGAGAAAAGGGATGTCTAATGGGTTGGATAATCACTATTCGCTTTCAGATAAAACGGCTAATGTGATGAGTGAAGTACAGGACGTATTCTTTAGAGAAGCCTTTAATAAGTCTTTGGATGTTTTGGATCATAAACACTCTGAAGTTTTTTCACTGCGTCACATGGAAGGATTGTCAATAAAAGAAATTGCAGAAGTGTTAGAAATTAGCGAAGGAACAGTTAAGTCAAGACTTTTTTATGCAACAAAATATTTAGCTGAGAGTTTAAAGGAATTTAGTCCTATAGAAAATAGATCATGATGGATAATCAATTAATAGATAAGATATTGGAGTATGACTTCCACTCATTGAGTGAAGAGGACAAGGAATTATTGTTGTCCTATTGCAGCAATGAGGAAGAGTTTGAGCAACTGAAGTTTGTTTTCAAACAAGTGGAAAAAATCAACGCAGAATCTTTGGAGCCTCGTGCTGAGACCAAACAATCCTTAGATGCCATTTTTGATGCGCAACACGGAAGAAGAAATGCACCGATTTGGTACAATTCTGTTCTTACTGTCATCTATCCAAAAGATAAGGCTGTTTATAGACGTCCTTTGGTTCAACTGGCAGCAATTGCGTTGCTCGTTTTGATGGTGGTGCCAATTGCCAACCGAATGAATTTAGAACCGAAAAAAACAGAATTGGCAATGAACTCATCAGTGGAGGATAGCAAAAAGGAAATGAAACCATCTGATGTTACAGAGAAGTCGTCCTTGTTACAAGAAAATGATGTAAATACCAGTGTATTAAGTCAGGAACGAATTCCTTCTCCCTTAAGTACTTTCGAAGAACCAGTAGTTGATGAATTGCACGAGATGGATATGTCACATGCAGAAATGGTTAGAAATTCAGCGCCCGTAATGTCTCAAAGCGCAACAAGATCGGTTGCAGATATGGTTTCTCCACATCCGGATGGCATTTATACAGGAGAACGTACAGTTACCTATTCAATGAATGCCTCGAAGCAACCGGCAGTGCTGGATCTGCTGACGGCTACCTTTTAATAGCGAAGTACAAAATGTTCTTTATTCTGGTGCTTTCTTTTCATGAGAATTCCCATGCGAAAAAGATCAAGACTTAAGTGAAATCTTTGGTCTGTTACAAGTTCATTCCAGGCTTTTAACATACTTTCGGACCAACGAATGTCATCCAGCACGAAAATCGTCTCGTCATGTGAATTGGCCTGTAATGCGTTAACGTATTCCTTCAACGCTTCACCATCATGATGTCCGTCAATAAAAATAATATCGTAGATTGTTGAGTGCTTCTCAGCTATAAAAGTTCGAAAATCACTATTGATCAATTGCACGTTTTTGATATCAAAAGCAGCTATGTTTTCGGTGGCTTTTCTAATTGTATTGGGACAAGCCTCAATTGAATAAACCGTATTAGTGAAATTTCCGGAAGCAAGGTGAATGGTCCCAAAGCCCAGTGAAGTGCCAAATTCAAGAATATGCTGAGCCTTATAATAATTACTCAGTCGATAAAGTAAGCTGCCGAACTTTCCCCTACTTGAACTATTTTTAAAAATATCTTTTACCTTGCGAATTTGATTCATTTTTTTAGATCCCGCACCGAAATCATTAATTTCTATACGTTCATAGTCATTTTTTAGAACTTGGATCAATCTTTTTCTTTCAAGAAGAAATTTTTCAGGTAATGGAACGTTTATCACCTTATCTACAAAATCATAAACAAAAGGCGAGTGCGTCCCGTGTCGACCTTTGGCATTCCATTGATATTTTATATATTCGAGGACGATATTCACGCTGCAAAATAACAAAACTTTGGTCAAGGCATGAAATACTTTTTAAATGAAAGAGAGATAGGGGAGCAACGGGAAAAAGTTTTAGCCTCAAATCCTGAGATCGAATTGGTTTCAGCTTGTACGGTTGACAATGGTATTTTGCGCCTTAAACAGTTTGAAAGGGAACACTTTAGGACTGTTTTTAATCAAGATGAAAAACAAGTTTGTTTTTTTATCCCTGCCTCAGGATCAGGATCGAGGATGTTTCAATTCTTGCATGAGTTCATCTCAAATCCAAATGAAACGAATAGTGGTCAAGTAGAGCAATTCTTAAACTCAATCGAGAGTTTTGCTTTTTTTTATAGTTTGCCAGACGATATACAGAAGGAATATTTAGCCGGTAAATTTGACTTGGAAGAATTTATAGTCTACTTATTGTATGACAATGGGATGAACTTTGCCCATCTTCCAAAAGGACTATTTCCTTTTCATCAAATTCAGGGCGAGATATTGAATCCATTCCAAGCACACATTGTTGAAGGAACCAGCTTTCAAAAAATGAGAGCCAGGTTTCATTTTACTATCAATAAAAATTTTTCAGACTCAATATCGCTGGCTGTCGAAAAAACGAGAGGACTTATACCTACTGAATTCAACTATCATTTTGATGAACAGCACGTCTCAACAA
>JBFHIN010000087.1:0-7452 GCA_041596415.1 Crocinitomicaceae bacterium
ATGTACCCACCGTTTCTTCCTCTATCTCACGCGTATTTTCATTGAACGTGTATTTCACGTTTTCCCATTCGTATTTTTCTACACTAATGGTATTTTTTTCCTCTGTAAAAGTTACTTTGATCTCGTTAGGGTGAATGGTCGTGATCGTACCCATTTTTCCATTGTAGAATCGCTTATCCGATGTTGGATCATTCTTAATGAACATCACCTGAGCACCTTCTTTTAACACCAATTCAGGTTCTAAGGGATACAAATGTTGAGGAAACTCACCAGTTATCTCTGCTTTATACGTTATAGGTTTAGATTTCAACTCCTGTAATGCCGATTGATTTAAACGATCTGCTTTGGCATTATGCGTTGTTAGAGTGATATACCCTTCACTTTTAGAGGCATCAAAATCTTTTTGCACGTGGCTGTTTAGGCGTGCAAGATCCTTCGAAGTAATTCTGTTTTCCCGTAAATTATTTAGGATGTCTATGAATTCTATGTCGGACTGACGGTGTATTTTTTCCAATTCAATATACAGCGGTTGGCTTTCTTGAAGCACATGTGCATGGAAAAAGAAAATCCCGGAATAGTAACGTTGCAAAATAAACCATTCATCTTGTTTGACAACCGGTGGAAGCTGCATCAGGTCACCGATAAAAAGCACTTGAACACCACCGAAGGGTGCATTGTTTTTTCTCACATTTCGTAGTGACCAATCCATGGCATCCAATAGATCTGCGCGCAACATACTCACCTCATCGATAATCAGCAACTCTAGGTTTCGCATCATGTTCCTCCTTTGCTTGCTCAATTTGAAATGCCGCATCAAACTTTCCTTTGTTTCCATTTTCATGTAATCCGTAAATTGGGCACTTACGCCAAATTCAGGGATAAAACCGCCAAAAGGCAATTGAAAGAAAGAATGAATGGTAACACCACCGGCATTAAGTGCTGCAATTCCCGTCGGGGCAACGATAACAGCATTTTTGTGGGTGGTTCTAATAATTTGTTTAAGCAGGGTGGTTTTCCCCGTTCCGGCTTTACCGGTTAAAAATACCGACTGATTGGTCTGGTTAATAAAGCGCAGGGTCATTTCCGCTGCGGGGGTTAGGGTCAACTCGCTATGCTTTTCACTCATCATCTAATTGAAGTTAATCAAAAAGTTCATTTCGACAAGTTGGTTTTGGAGAATTTATTTTAAACATTTCAATTCATGCAAATTCGAGGCTCACAGCCTCGCAGGAATATGATTATCTTTGTACAATGGCAGGAATTTACATCCATATTCCTTTTTGTAAGCAGAAATGTTCGTATTGCGATTTTCACTTCAGCACTACTTTCTCCTCCTACCGTAATGCTTTGGTTCAGACATTGGTTCAAGAAATTGAACAGCGTAAAATTGAACTGTCCGAAAAGACGTTAAGCAGTATATATTTCGGTGGTGGCACACCAAGCTTGTTGAATGAGCATGAGCTACAGTTGTTGATGCAGGCGATCTATAAAAATTATGCGGTTGCAGATCATCCTGAAATCACGCTTGAGGCAAATCCGGATGACATTAGCAACAGTAATTTGAACGTTTGGAATAACGCCGGAATCAACCGTTTATCAATTGGTTTACAATCCTTTCGCGAGGAAGATCTAACATGGATGAATCGTGCTCATACAGCCCGGGAAGCACTGACATGCATACCGCGAGCACAAGACGCAGGCTTCGAGAATCTTTCGATCGACTTGATCTATGGTTTGCCCAATTTCACGTTGTCGGACTGGGAAAAGGCAGTGAAACAGGCTGTTCAACTCCAAGTTCCTCATATATCGGCCTATTGCCTAACTGTTGAAGAGAAAACAGCTTTGAATAAATGGGTTAAGGAAGGCAAACTAACTCCTGCTGGTGAAGACACGCAAAGCGAACAGTTTCTATTGCTGTCAACTTTCTTACAAGACGAAAGCTATGAGCATTATGAAATTTCCAACTTCGCTAAAGCCGGGTATCGCGCTGTACATAATTCCAATTATTGGACGGGTGAAAGATATGTGGGCATAGGACCTTCAGCTCACTCATTTGATGGAAGCATGCGCCGCTGGAACATTGCTAATAATACGCGCTATATTCAACTCTTTCAACAAAATGAAACGTATTTCGAAACTGAAAAACTCAGCAAGAAAGATCGTTGGAATGAACTATTATTGACAGGACTAAGAACTTCCATGGGCGTTCGTCTGGATCAACTTTCCAAGCTTTATCCACTTGACGAAACTTTCCAACAACGCGTAAATTTTTATCTGGATCAAGAAATGATGAACAAAGATATGGATAGACTTGTTCTAAGCCCGAAGGGTCGCTTGCAGGCCGACCATATTGCCTCAGAGTTCTTTAAATTGGATTAAGACGAAATGTTTAACTTTACCTTGCATTCTTATCGCATGAAAAATATTATTAGCTGGATTTTTGTACTCACGATAACATCTCACTTTGCTCAACAACAAGTGATCGATCACAACGCTTACAATTCCTGGAAAAAACTCGATTATCCTCAGGTCAATCAACTCAATGAATACGTAAGCTACGAGATCAATCCGCATCGTGGTGACGGCTATTTATACATCTATAATGTCCTTACTGAAAAATTAGATTCATTTGTACGTGGAAAAGATGCGCAATTTGCTCCTTTTGGAGACTTTGTCGCCTTCAAGATCGTTCCGGGCTTTGATACCTTGAGAAATTGTGAACTCAATAAAGTAGATAAAAAGAAATGGCCAAAAGATACACTAGCGATCTACCTGTTCAAATCCGATTCACTGATTAAAATCCCAAACATCAAATCTTTTCGTGTTGAAAAAGAGAATAATTGGATAAGTTATACCACTGAGGAGCAAGAGGAAACTGTTAAAAAGGGACTTGTTGAGACGAAAACTGAAAAGAAAAAGAAATGTAAAAGGAAACAAAAAGCAGCTGAAGAGAAAACATTAGCAGCCAAAGGAAAGGAAGAGAAATCCAAGGTGAAATCAGACGGCAACACTTTACACCTATATCAGCCCGTAATGAATTATCATTTTCAACGTAAGCACATTACAGATTATCAGATTTCCAAGGATGGTTCTATGCTGGCAACTGTGGCACACCAAAAAGTGAAAACAGATACTTTCACTTTATCACTATACACCTTAAAAGATTCGGCCTTATATTATACATTTCCACAAAGTACCTCAGTCAAGGGGATAAATTTTTCCAAGGACACGAAGTATTTTGCTTATTTGACAAGTAGCGATACAACTAAAACAAAAGCCTATTTTCTGCAACATTTCAGTGTGGATGAAAAAAAGGAACGCGCACTTCTACCGTCCAGCGCTGATGGCTCTATGCAGGAAAAAAGTATTAGTGAAAATAGAAAGCCGTTCTATTCGGATGACAAGCGTTTTCTATTCTTTGGTGTGATCGATCGACCTGAAGAAGAAAAAAAGGACACCCTGCTTGCTAGTGAAAAAGTTGAATTGGACCTATGGCACTATCAAGATAAACGCATCCAACCTCAGCAACTTGTTGAGTTGAAGAAGGATCAAAAAAAATCGGATCTATATGCCTATTTGCTCGATAACGGAAGATTGATCCCACTTTCAAATGACACACTTTCCGTTCAGGTGAAGGAAAATGTATTGGGTAATTTCGTCACCGCATACAGTAACGAATCTTATGTAATTGAAGCGCAGTGGGAATCACCCAACAAGGAAGATGTGTACCGTATTTCTCTTGAAAACGGAACATCCGAACTGATTCATCAAGCAGCGCTTTTTACCGGATCCATGTCGCCTAAAGGAAGATGGTACACCTATTTTGATCCTAAAGATCAGCAATATTATGTGAAGGATCTGGACAATAAATCAAAACGCTGTATCAGCTGTCTAGTTAAAAAAGTGGTATGGGTAGCGGACATGAACGGAATGCCGATGTCAGCATATCCTTTTGGTATAAAAGGCTACGATGAAGACGAAAGAACCGTTTATATCCAATCGCATTATGATGTTTGGTCTTATGATCTCAGTGCGCAATCATTAACGTGTATCACGAAACAACAGGGAGAAAAAAGCAACATTCGACTTGAGCTGAAAATGTGGTCATCCGATAGCATTTATGTTTCAGAAAAGAATAGTTACATCGAAGGATTTAATGAAAAAACCAAAGGTTGGCATTTTTATAATTTCCCAACAAGTGCTGATTTACAGCCACTTTACACCTCAGATCACAAGTTAAATTACTTACATCGCAGTAAGGATGGTAAAATGCTATTGATGAGAGAAATGTCTCTAACTGATTACCCCGATTTACAGTTAGTGAGTCGCGATTTTAAGATCAGAAAAACGGTTTCAACCACCAATCCTCAACAAAACAATTACAATTGGGCCAAGGTTGAACTGATCCAGTGGAAATCGTATAAAGGTGTTCAACTTGAAGGACTCCTGTACAAACCTGAAAATTTCGATCCAACGAAAAAGTATCCAATGCTTGTTTATTACTATGAACTGCATAATGAGGATCTTCACAATCACTACGTGCCTAAACCCACTGCGTCTATAATTTATCCAACTGAATATGCTTCGGCAGGTTATATCGTATTTATTCCTGATGTACGTTATCAGGCAGGACATCCCGCAAAATCTGCCTATGACTGTATCATGAGCGGTACGGATTACGTGCTAAAGTATTGTCCCCAGGTTGATTCGACACGCATGGGACTTCAGGGACAAAGTTGGGGCGGTTACCAGACAGCACAGCTGATCACCATGACCAATCGATATGCAGCAGCTATGGCCGGAGCACCTGTTGCTAATATGTTTTCAGCTTATGGAGGAATTCGTTGGGGAAGTGGTATTAACAGACAATTTCAGTATGAGCACACGCAGAGTCGTATAGGAAAGACCATTTGGGAAGCACCTGAACTGTACGTTGAAAATTCACCACTGTTCCATTTACCAAAAGTAAAAACGCCATTGATGATCATGCATAATGATAAGGACGGAGCTGTTCCTTGGTACCAGGGAATTGAATTATACACCGGACTAAGAAGATTGGGCAAACCATGTTGGTTACTTAATTACAATGATGACGACCATAATTTGACCAAAAACGCCAATAAAATGGATCTCAGCATTCGTATGCGCCAATTTTTCGACTATTACTTAAACGGTCAGCCGGCGCCACTTTGGTTAACTGAAGGTATTCCTGCCACGGTCAAAGGCAAGGAAATGCGCTATGAAACAATAAAAAATGAATCTCCAAAATAGTATGGAAATGGAAAAACTCGCCAATTTCATTGACGGTGCCTATGTCGGGCCACTAGGTAATACATACATTGACAATTACGAACCTGCTACGGGTAAAGTGTACAGTTTGATTCCCGATTCGGATGAATCTGACGTTAATATGGCTGTTGAGGCTGCCGATCGCGCATTTCCGATTTGGTCCGCGATGTCAGTTGAAGAGCGTAGTGCAATATTAGTAAAACTGTCTGAAGGAATTGAACGACGTATGGATCAGTTTGTTGCGGCAGAATCCAAAGACAACGGCAAACCATTAACCTTAGCGGCACATGTTGACATCCCAAGAGCCGTTTCAAACTTTCATTTCTTTGCTACCGCAATTTTGCATTATGCTTCAGAATCACATCATATGGAAGGCGTGGGGATCAATTACACCTTGCGTAAACCCATTGGTATCGTAGGTTGTATTTCACCGTGGAACCTACCACTCTATCTTTTTTCTTGGAAAATTGCTCCTGCACTTGCTGCCGGAAACTGCGTTATTGCTAAACCATCCGAAATTACACCATATACGGCCTATTTACTCGGTGAAGTGGCGCAGGAAGCAGGAATGCCTCCAGGTGTTTTGAATATCCTTCATGGTTTGGGTAACCGCGTTGGTGATGCAATTGTCAAGCATCCAAAGATCAAAGCAATTAGTTTTACCGGAGGAACCAAAACCGGAGCCTATATCGCGCAAACTGCCGCACCAATGTTCAAAAAATTATCCCTTGAATTAGGTGGTAAAAACCCCAATATCATCTTTGCAGACTGCGATTTCGATGAAATGATCCGTACCACCATGCGTTCATCTTTTGCCAATCAAGGTCAGATTTGTTTGTGTGGATCACGCATTTTTATTGAACGCAGTATTTACGACCGATTCAAACAAGTCTTCGTAGAAAAGGTCGAAAAAGCTATTGTAGCTCAACCGGATTCTCCATCGGCCCACATGGGTGCAGTGGTATCAAAAGACCACATGGAGAAAATTCTCAGTTACATTGAATTGGCCAAAGAAGAAGGTGGAACTGTACTAACAGGTGGTACACGTGTACATTTAGATGGTGAATACAAGGATGGTTATTATTTGCGACCTACCGTAATTGAAGGATTACCTTACGATTGTCGAACAAATCAAGAGGAGATCTTTGGACCCGTAGTTACCATAACCCCCTTCGACACAGAAGAAGAGGTGCTAATGATGGCAAACTCCACGGAATATGGCCTTGCAGCCACTGTTTGGACCAATAATTTGCAACGTGCTCATCGCCTTGCTGATGAATTGCATTCGGGAATAGTTTGGATCAACTCATGGTTGGTGCGCGATCTAAGAACACCTTTCGGTGGAGTAAAAGCCTCAGGTGTAGGACGCGAAGGCGGTTGGGAAGCACTGCGCTTCTTTACTGAAGCTAAGAACGTTTTTATAAAGTACTAAACGCTTCATCTTTCCTTCTCCATTTTTGGATTTTTTAACCTGGTTTTTGAAATTAGGTTTGTTATTTTATTTGCGAACACCTATCTTTTATATTGAAGTTCTATGTGATTTCGAGTAGGGGTTATAATACAAGTAGAGATGAAAGAGCGCGAAATTTACGATGCATTGGAGTTGTCATACGAGGTTTATGACAATAGGATTATGGTTTCGCTAAGTGATGCAAGTAGAGCTATTGCTAAAATGTTAGATATAGGAGAAGTTTTATTGGGTTGGGATGCATTTAAAATGGCAGACAATGAAGTTAAAGCGCTAATGCATGAAAGTATCGATTATTCTTCAATGACCAATAGCAAGTTTCACGGAATTATAACAACTGTAGATCATTTTCAAGATCATTTGGACAGTATTTCCCATGAAGTAACGCATCTCAATTTAATTTGGGATATGCGGTAGATTATTTACAGAAATCCTTGGATCTGTGTTCGTACACCTAAAAAACACCTTAACTGGCTTAATTTGAGCTTATTTGATTTCAATAATCCCGATATTGTATTAAAATGAACTTCTATACTGCTGCATGATAAATATATACTTATGAAACGCAGTATTCTTTTTGCTTTTCTAAGCGGAATTGTTCTTTCAGCTTGTCATGTATCTCAGGAAGTGAATGACGGACACCTTATTCAAAAAAGAAAATATAATCAAGGCTTCTATTTGAAGCGCTCTACAAT
>JBFHIN010000088.1:0-7432 GCA_041596415.1 Crocinitomicaceae bacterium
CCAATAAGCATAACGTAGAACCTCGATATGATCAATTCAAAATGGACGTTACCGCTATGCAGAATAATTTTCTTCAGTTAGTAAGTCCTAACCAGGATGATGAAGGCACTTGGATTCATCAAAATGCCTACATACATATGGCGATCATCGAGGAAGAAAAGACGCTTACATATAATCTCAAGGATCCAAATAACGGTGTATATTTGATGGTTGTTGAGGGAAAAATAGAAATCGCCGATTCTACATTAAATGATAGAGACGCGTTGGGCGTTTGGGACACGAAGTCCGTAACATTAAAAGCATTAACAAATTCTAGAATTCTGGCTATAGAAGTGCCATTGCAATTGAATTGAACATGAATACAATAATAGAAAATCTCAATTGGCGCTATGCCACCAAAAAATTTGATCCCAATAAGAAGATCAGTGCTGAGGATCTTCAAACTTTACTAGAAGTATTACGTTTGAGTCCGTCTTCGTATGGTCTACAACCGTATAAGATACTAGTTGTCAATGATCCTGATACACGAGAAAAACTTCAAGAAAAATCTTGGAACCAAACACAAATAACAGACGCGTCTCACCTACTTGTTTTGTGTTCATACATTGATATTAATGAAAGTCACGTTGATCTTCACATCGATAATACAGCTAAAACAAGAGAAGTTGATCTAAGTCTACTACTAGGTTACAGTGATTTCATGAAGGCGAATATTCAAAATTTAGCACTTGAGGACAAAAGTACTTGGAACATGAAACAAGTTTATCTGGCACTTGGGTTTCTTTTACAAGCCTGTGCTCAGTTAAAAATTGATGCTACGCCTATGGAAGGTTTTGAATCAGTTGAATACGATAAAATTCTGGGGTTGAAGGATCAAAATTTACATGCAACTGTTGTTGTCCCTATCGGTTACCGGGCTGATGACGACAATTACCAATTTAATAAAAAGGTCCGCAAATCGAACGAAGAATTGATTACATTTATCTGATCAATAAAAAGATTTGAATATATTTTGTTAACCATTCAGCAAAATGTTTCGTCTTTACTATACTGTTGAGACAATCTGTTGACAGAATCAATGATAAAAATTATTACCATATTTTTCTTTTTTTCTGCACTTTCCCTGAGTGCTCAATTTAATTTTGAGTATGCTCCATCCATTGTGGTGAAAAATGGCCCAGACACCCTAGATCTTGCATGGGCTGGTGGGTTGAGTTATGCGCAATTTTCAGATTTCGATTATGACTTTGATGGAGACCTCGACTTGTTTGTTTTCGACCGTTCAAGTGACGTGATTAAGGTTTTTACGCAAGAAATAGTTAATGGTCAAAAAAAATACAGACTGCAATACAATGCCCATTTGAACTTCCCCGCTGATATCAGATACAGAGCTACGTTAGTAGATTATAATAACGATGGTAAAAAGGATATTTTCTGTTATGGAATTGGTGGTATAAAAGTGTACAAGAACATTGGAAATGCTGTTTCAGGTTTGCAATGGGAGCTGGCCAAAAATTTGTTGTATTCAGACTACGGAGGAACATTGTTAAATCTGTATGTAAGTTCTTCTGATATTCCGGCTATCGTAGATGTAGATTTTGATGGCGACCTGGATATTCTGACATTTCATATCGGTGGTGAACACTTGCAATACCACAAAAATATGAGCGTGGAAACTTATGGCCACGCTGATTCACTGAATTATGTCCTAAAAAATGAGTGTTGGGGAGGTTTCAGAGAAGACATAAACACAAATAGTTTATTCCTAAACGACAATTCTTCTCCATGTACTACAGGTAATGTTCCGGGCGCACAATTACACCCACTTGACGAATTAGAAAAAAGGCCTACAGAACAGACACCAAAACATTCTGGATCCACAGTATTGGCGCTTGATTACGACAATTCGGGGGTTTTGGATCTTATTATAGGTGATGTTTCATTCCCCAATTTGAATTTATTGATCAATGGAGGAACTTCACCGAATACCAATTCAAAAATGATCAGTGTGGACAGTAATTTTCCATCCAACTCTTTTCCGGTTAATATGAATGTTTTTCCAGCGTCATTTTTCCTAGATGTAGATTTTGACGGTAAAAAGGATTTGATCGTTGGCGCAAATGCGAGAAACATTTCACAAAATGAATCCAGTGTTTACTTTTACAAAAACTTCGGAGGAAACTCCAACCCAACTTTCGTATATCAAACCAGTGCTTTCTTGCAAAACAAGATGATCGAGCACGGCACTGGATCTATACCCGTACTTTTTGACTACAACCAAGATGGTCTGCAAGATCTTTTTGTTGCGAATTTCTTCTCCTACATCCCAACGTTAAACAAAACTTCCCGAATCGCTTACTATAAAAACACGGGAACTCCAACCAATCCCGTATTTACTTTTATAGATAACGATTTTTTAAATCTTGGAAGTTCCGGTTTTGGGTTACGCATTTTTCCCGCTTTTGGAGATGTAGACGGAGATGGTGATCAGGATATGTTTCTTGGACTCGAAAACGGTACTTTGGTCTACTACAAAAATACAAGTGTTGCACCCGCCATAAGTTTTGCATCGCCACAAGTTAATTATACCGATAATTTAGGTAATGTCATTTCCGCCGGTCAGTATGCTGCACCACAACTTTTTGACCTAAACAAGGACGGTCTTTTGGACCTGATCATTGGAAAAAAAACCGGTGAAATCATTTATTATCAAAATGTTGGAACAAGTAGTTCACCCTCCTTTGAATTAAAAAATAATCTACTAGGTAATATTGATGTGGCCACTGATTCACCGGAAGGATATGCAATTCCTCATTTTTTCAGCATCAATGACACCACCCACCTTTTTCTGGGATCTATAAGTGGGAAACTACAGTATTTTAAAGATATAGATGGAAATTTGAACAGCGGAGCGAGTTTTACCCTGGTTTCCGACAATTACTTAACTATTAACACTGGAGCTTACAGTTCTTTTTATGTTAATGACATCGACCAAGATGGATTTCTAAACATGTTCGTTGGTCAAGATCTTGGAGGCATAATGCATTTTGAGGCAGATCCTAACAGCCAGGTTTCAATCATTTCAATGGAGTTAGATAATCAATTAAAAATATATCCTAATCCTTCTACAGGCGTTTTTGTGTTATTGAATGAAACGAACTTACCGTTGAATTATCAAATTCTTAATTTAATAGGTAATGTAGTGCAGGAAAATCGTCAATTCTCAGGCAAAGAAATCGTTGATCTTAGCAATTCACCCAATGGTATTTATCTCGTTGAATCCATCAATGCAAAAGGAGAAAGAAAAATTTACCGTCTAGTTATCCAACATCCTTAAAATTGAACGATTCTTTCTGTGATTTTAGAATCTTGATAAGAAAAAGAAGGTTTTGATTCGAAAATTCCAAAAACTGTAGATCCACTTCCCGACATAGCCGCATAAATTGCACCTTCGTCGTACATATTACTTTTAATTTCGGCTAATATCGGGAATTTCTGAAAGATCCCCGGCTCAAAATCATTCATTAAAGATTCACGCCAATTCGAAATGTCGCCCATGATCAAATTTTCAAGGTTGACCAATGGATCTTTTGGAACTATTGATTCGTATGCAACCTGCGTACTGATGTGAATACCAGGATACACCACCTTCAACCAAAAACCTTTAAGATCTAAATCGATATTCTTGAGAACCTCACCCCTTCCTGAAGCAATTTTAGGCGAGTTATTGATAAAAAAAGGACAATCGCTGCCAAGAGAAGCAGCAAGCGTTTCCAATTCCTCGTTGGAGCAAGATATGCCAAACAGATTTCTTAACCCAGTCATCACATGAGCGGCATCAGAAGAGCCCCCACCCATACCGGCTCCCATAGGGATTTGTTTTCTTAAGTACATTTTAACCCCTGGAATATCGAACTGCTCTTGCATGAGTCGATATGCCTTGACACATAAGTTTTGTTCAGGATTGCCTTCAATAGTAATTCCGGACTGTGTAAATGAAAATTTTTCGGATGGAATTATTTCCAGAATGTCATAAAGTGGAATATTCACCATGCATGACTCAATTTCATGATAACCGTCCGGACGTTTGTACCGAACATGCAATCCCAAATTGATCTTAGCTGACGGAAATAATATCATATCACAAAAGTAGAAGAACAAAACTATTTTCGTAACTTTCGCCCCTCAAATTATACATTATGGCAGTATATCTAGATTTTGAAGAACCGTTAAAGGCATTGGAAGAGCAGATCGAACAAACGAAGGAGATCGGTGCAAGTACGGAAGTCGATATGACAGATAAGATCAATGAATTAGAAAATGTTCTTAAAGAAAAAACAAAAGAGATTTTCACATCATTGACTCCGTGGCAACGTGTTCAGCTTTCTCGCCATCCGGAGCGTCCATACACCCTTGCATATATTGATGCGATTACTGGTGGTCAATTCCAGGAATTACACGGTGATCGAAATGTTAAAGACGACAAGGCAATGGTTGGTGGTTTCGGATTGTTGGACGGTCAAACAGTAATGTTCATTGGACAACAAAAAGGAGTAAACACTAAAATGAGACAATTCAGAAATTTTGGTATGCCTAATCCTGAAGGATATAGAAAAGCACTAAGATTGATGAAAATGGCGGAGAAATTCAACAAGCCAATTGTTACTTTCATTGATACACCGGGAGCATATCCTGGTTTGGAAGCAGAAGAAAGAGGGCAAGGTGAAGCAATCGCGAGAAACATCTATGAAATGATGAAACTCCGTGTTCCTGTTATCTGTATTATCATCGGAGAAGGAGCATCTGGAGGTGCATTGGGAATTGGTGTAGGTGACAAAGTAGTAATGCTTGAAAATACATGGTATTCTGTAATTTCTCCTGAATCATGTTCTTCGATCCTTTGGAGATCGTGGGAGTTTAAAGAAAAAGCTGCTGACGCACTTAAATTGACTTCTACGGACATGAAAAAGAACGAGTTGGTAGATGATATTATTAAAGAACCAATTAATGGTGCACACAGAAATCATGACGAAATGTTTGCTTCTGTGAAAAAAGCCATCAAAAAATACATCAAAGAATTAACACCTATTGATCCGGATAAACGCATCGAAGAGCGCGTTGAGAAGTTCAGCAAAATGGGAGTTTGGAAATAATTAAAATGATCCGTGTTGAAAGACACGGATTTTTTATATGAATAAAATCGCAGTTGTAATTCCGGCCTTCAACGAAGAGTTATCGATCGGTCATGTTATTGATGCTATTCCAAAAGAAATTGTAACTACGATAGTAGTGTGCAATAACGGCTCGACAGATTCAACAGAGAAAATTGCTCGTGAACATGGAGCACTGGTTGTAACTGAAAACAGAAAAGGCTACGGCTGGGCTTGTCTCAAAGGTCTTGATTTTTTAAAAACTGATCCACCAGAAATCGTAGTTTTCATGGACGGTGATTTCTCTGATTATCCTGAAGAATTGCCCAATTTGGTGAACCCAATCTTAGAAAACGGCCAGGACATGGTGATCGGTTCAAGGGTTTTAGGAATTCGAGAGAAAAAATCTCTGACACCTCAACAGGTTTTTGGAAATTGGCTGGCTACCAAGCTTATTCATTTATTTTATGGGATACGTTATACAGATCTAGGACCATTTCGAGCCATCAGATGGGATAAATTGGAGGCACTGAACATGACCGATAAAACCTACGGGTGGACTATTGAAATGCAGATCAAAGCAGCCAAAAACAAATATAAAATTATTGAGGTTCCGGTCAACTACAAACAGCGCATTGGCGTATCAAAAGTTTCTGGTACGGTGAAAGGGACAATCATGGCAGGAATAAAAATAATCTTCGCTGTTTTTAAATACCGATTTTAATTAACTTTGACCCTTTTATCAATCAATCTTGAATCGAAAAATGTTGAGATACTTATTATCCTTTGCTGCAGTTCTTCTTGTTTGTAGCTTAAATGCACAAGTTGCTAAGTTTGTTACAGGTAGAATGATAGATCAAAAAACAGAAAGGCCAATTGATGAAGTTGAGCTCAAATTGATCAATTCAGAGTCAAAAAAGTCATTTACCACAGAAACTGACAGTGAAGGGAATTTTACCTTCCAAAATATTCCATTAGGATCATACGAATTTCATGTTAGCGATAAAGATTACAATGATAATACCTTTAAAGTTGATCTGACCGATACAAATTATGTTGACAAAGGATTTACTTTTGGTTCGGCAATTCCGGCCGGTTTGAAAGTTTCTTGGTTATTTAATTGGGGAGATAGAACTGTTAAAGTAAACAACAAAAAAGTCATAAAAGAACATTATTGGTCGCATTTAACCGCAAAAATCATACTTACCATCTACGGATTATGCCTTTTGCTTGTATTCTTCTACTCTGTTTTACAACTCTCACTCGCCATCGCATATGTAAGAAACAAGCATAAAAAACAAAAGCAAGATAAACCAGTTTTTAATCCTGAAACTACACCTAAAGTAACCGTTCAACTCCCTATGTTCAACGAGTTATATGTTGCAGAACGAATTATTGAAACTGTAGCTGCATTCGATTATCCTCACGATAAATTACAAATTCAGGTTCTTGATGATTCTACAGATGAAACTAAGGATGTGATCGCGAAAAAAGTTGCCGAAATTGCTGCAAAGGGAATCAACATTCAACACATACACCGTGTTGACAGAACAGGATATAAGGCTGGAGCTTTGGATGCAGCGATGGATCGCGTTGAAGGTGAGTTTATTGCTATTTTTGATGCAGATTTTATTCCAAATCCGGATTTCCTACAAAAAACAATGCCTTATTTCCAAGATGATAACATTGGCGTGGTTCAAACCAGATGGGGGCATATCAATAAAAATTATTCCATTTTAACTGAACTTCAAGCTTTCGGTTTAAATGGTCACTTCGCAATTGAACAAGGGGGAAGAAATGCTTCAGGGCATTTTATCAACTTTAACGGTACAGGTGGAATTTGGAGAAAAAAATGTATTGAAGATGCTGGTGGCTGGGAACATGATACTTTGACTGAAGATTTGGATCTTAGTTATCGTGCGCAGATCAAGGGATGGAAATTCCAATACCTCGAGGATGTTATTGCTCCAGCGGAATTGCCAATTACTATGTCGGCACTCAAGAGTCAACAGCATCGATGGATGAAGGGCGGTGCCGAGTGTTTTGTTAAAATGTGGAAGACACTTCTTACAGCTAAAAATGTAAAATTAGCCGATCGCGTTCACGGACTTTCGCATTTGTTTAACTCTACTGTGTTTGTCTTCATTTTGACGATATCGATACTTAGCTTGCCCGTATTACACGTTAAGGACAGTTTTTCTGACCTAAATTTCATCTTGCAATATATGGCAGTATTCATTGTCAGTACTATATTCTTAATGTACTATTACTGGAATGCCTAC
>JBFHIN010000089.1:0-7418 GCA_041596415.1 Crocinitomicaceae bacterium
GCATTAACTTATATATATCTCCAACGGTTATCGATCCTTTGTTTAAACTTGCCCTTAAACCACCTGTATTGAGCAAGCAGATAACCGGAATACTTAGCCGTTTATTTTTTGTTTGCTGACAGAAGATTGCATCAGCCACCCAATTCCCTAAATTTGAACCTGGACGCCCTACAACGAAGTCAGTATTTGACTGAGCAATGATTTGATCCATCTCCTTACTCAATGAATCTCTATACGGAGTGATCAAACTATCCAATTTTGAATTTGACGGCATATCACCGGCAAGTACAACTTGTTCATTATGCACAAATATGTGTGAAGCAGAAGAGCAGGCCATTAGACCTGCTCCCATAAAAAATACTATCCAAAATAGTTTCATTACTCAATCACTATTTTTTTCTGCGTACTACCCAAAGGTGTATTTGCCTTAATGATATAAGTTCCCTTATTCAAGGTTTTTCCTTCTAAAACTACCACCGGTAAATTAACATCTTTCAATGAAGAAATTGTTCTTCCCGACATATCGATAATTTCATATGATAAAATCTCTGTTCCATTAATCTGGATATAAACCTTATCATTCGAAGGAACAGGGAAAACAACCAAGTTATCCATCAGTTGCTCTTCAATACCTACACTACAAACTACCGTCAAATATGACATATTTGAAAAATCGATTTTACAAACAAAGTTTACAGAATCTACAAATGGATTTCTGTTTCCTTGAATGCTATAAATGTACTCATTACGAGCAATCTCGTAGTTGTCAGGCAAGTCCTCAAAATGCCAGTTCTTCAACGTTGTTTGATCTTGATTCGCCGGTATTTTCCAGTTATTACCACTAACACCATTGTAAGCAGTAGCCATGTAGAAAATAGCACGCGCTGCATTTCCTTTATGAATTGCTCTAGGTTCGTATACCAATTGATTTGCAGCATTATATCCTACACGACCTTCAAGATATGTAAACACGACTGAACCTGTAATATTATCCAACGGAATATTACTTCTTGGTGAGTTCGCCTGTTGTAAGTTTGTAGGATACAAATTGTGCTGATCATTATACTCCGGTTTTTCGGGATTATTATTTGGGTACGTTGGCATCCACGAATGACTGTAAGTGTGTTCACGTGAATAACCAGTTGCTGTCCAATCGAAAGGATCATTAAAAACCTTGCGCTCACCGGAGTATGCACATGTTACAAAGGATTGTCCGTTCGTTGTATCCTTGATTTCGAAAGCCGCCATCATCGTTGTCTTATAATTAAAATAAGAAACAGAAGTGTGTGCATTTATCAACGCCGAAAGATTCGTCAAGAAAGACGGTGATGCGGAATTAATACCTGTATAGTATGATCCAATTTGTTGACCTTGACTTGTAACGTTTCCTGTAGCCGGGTTAGTTGTTAAATAGTTCTCGTATCCCGAAGGACCATTAAATGCATACACGGCAAAATGATAATTTTGGTTAGCTATTACGCCACGAGGTGTAAATGCTGTTCCCGGTCCAATGTATGCAACTTTTGCATCGCCGATAATATCACCACGTTTGTATGTTTGCCCGTCAACCGGAACACCTGTAACTGCACTTCCGTTTTTCCAAAGAACGATATAGTTGTCAGCACCCACACCTGCAGTATATTGTCCACCCACGGTATACGCTTTCACTAAAGGAAAAGTGAGATTTGTAGGATTTGACGTCGGTGAAGTAGCTAAATTATCCGTACCGATAGCTGTTAACTTAATAATATAAGGGTTTTCATCAGCGTCATCCGAACCAATGTTCAATGTTGCAGTACGCGTACCCGTTCCAGCCGGAGTAAAAGTAATTGTATACGCCTGAGAACCACTAGGCCCAACAATTCCCGGAGTAATAGAAGTAGAAAATTCTGCTGCATTTGGTCCAGTGAAAGAAGCACCTGAAATGTTCAAGTTTCCGGAACCGTAGTTCTCGATTGTAATTGGCGTAGAAGTCGTTGTTCCAACGACATAAGTTCCATTCGTCAATACTGTAGAACCATTTACTTTCACGTTGATCTCTCTAACTGGTGCCACGTAAGGGAAAATATCACTCAATGATCGAGGAATCAATTGATAATTCGTATTGAACTGACCTAATAACGCAATTATTGAAACCGGTCCTGTTGGAATTGCAGTTCCATCAATATTAGTTGAGCCATTAATACGTACATCAAGCGTATTTGTACCATCAGTTACCTGAACCGTACTGTTTCCTGTCGCAAAATTGCCTGTCTGAACGAAAGTAACGTTATCTACGCGAACCAATTGAGCTTCCAAAGACTCTCCTGCACTCGTTAAAGGAATGATCAATGGTGTTGGAAAAACAACCGCCGGTCCGTGATTGGTAAAACTTGTAGTTGGAGATATCTCCAACAATCCACTAAAATCAAACAAAGTACCTGTTGCAGTAATTGAATCACCACGTTGAACACTGTTCAAGTTCGTTCCATAGGCAGGAATTGCACCAGTAGCATCCTGAATATATCGAATGCTTCCCAACTCAGAACCGTTTGTTACGACTCCTTTAACTGTAACTGTCTGACCAATTCCCATGGCTCTAGCAGCAGCGATGTTCGCCTGAGCATTTGCTGTAAAGCAACCTACTAAAGCTAAACCAAGAATGAATAATTTTTTCATATCCTTATATATTAAAATTGTACTCCTAACGAAGCATTAAACCTGAATCCCTGGCCAAACATCACCATTGCACTTTGTGCGTCAGAATTGGCATACGGATTATTTTTATTATCACTGGCATCAGCAATAAATTTCGTATTCAACAAGTTCGTAATAGAACCGTTGAACAAGATATCAAAATTCTTTAAATCAACTTTGTATCCAGCAAACAAGTTCACCAAATAATAGGAAGGAACCTTCCAAGCATCTCTTCCTCCCTTAGCCCCTTGAAGAGCGAATGGGTCGAAATTAGCATAATATCGATCAAAATACTGCACTTGTGCTTTGAAGTATAAGCTTTTGATTGGTTCGTAGCGTACTGCAGCAGCAAAGGCCGTTTGAGCAGCATCTCCAACATGAACCCCTTTAGCATCGAATGTTATTGTTAAACTATCGTATTGAGGAATAAATACCGTTTCTGATGAATTCCATTTCCAGTCACCAATGGAGAACATACCTTCGAAAGATATTTTCTTATTCAAACGATATGCTAGATCCAACTCACCTCCGATGTGAAGTGCATCCATACCATTAATATTGATTCTTATGAATTCGTATGGATCAATAGGGTTGGGAACTTGAACTCCGAACGGGAAAGGTTTATTTTTCCAGTTGGTAATGTATCCATTTACATTGTACCCGAATTTCTTGTTGGCATAGTTGTATCCGGCTTCAAAAGCCATGATTTTCTCATTCAAAATTTCACGGAAAAATGAATTGGTATTATTGTCGATAACGTTACTAAATTGAGGAGTTCTTGATAAGTAACCAGCATTGACAAAAATGTTGGAATATTCTGTCAGCTCATAGCTTCCTCCTACTTTGATAGTACCTCCTGGTATAGTTTTCCAGTCTGTTTGAAAAAATTCAAGTCCTTCAGAATTAGCTGTATACATTTGTCCTTGGTAATAAACGGTATCCTTAGCACCAATTCTTAGCGTTGTATCACCTACTTCCAGCACTTTTTTCTGGAAATAATCGATGCCTTTGTATGAATTAATTACTCCTGATACATTGACGAAATAGGTCCAACGATTACCTGTGTATTCCATTTGACCGAACATACCTGCCCAATTCACAAGACCATCCCTATCATTATTCCATTTATTCTTAGCAATTTTATCACCCACCCTTTTCATGGGATCCGCATCATTTTTATTTGATGCTTCTACGAAATAATCTCCACCTAAAAGATCAACAATTTTCTGGTAGTGCGAACCTTCGTAGTAGCGATAATCTATACCACCTGATATTTCGATTTGTTTCGATAGTGTATAGTTGAATTGACCTAAGTATCCTACCCAAAAGTGATTATTTACACTTGCGAGCAATATTTGCGAAGACTTAATCTCATCCGGAGAATAAAGCGGGTCTATATTTGGTGAACCAAAAAGCGAATTCACTTGGTTTTCCTTCACGATCTCATCCCAATCGATCAAACCGGTTGAGTCTCTTAACACACTAGAATTGAACAATGAAGTCCCTCCTCCTCTACCTATCGATAGATATCCAATGTTTGAGATCGAAAGTTTTTCATTAACCTTCCAAAAATCTTTCAAAGTAATTTGAGGCTTGTTATAATAATTCAAGCGCTCATTCATCACTTCCCTGTTTCCGTCCACAGTACGATATCCCCAGTGCTGATTATATCGCAATCCTTGGTTCAAAAAGAAAGTTGTTGTATCGATCGGAACACCTAGATCACGTGCATATTCCGTATCCCAATATTGGATGGGTTGATTAAATGATCGTTGACCATGTTTTTGAGGTGCTGCGAAAGCTGATAATGAGAACAAATGATCTTTATATCTTTTTTGAATTTTAATATAGCCGAAAGTTCCTTGTGATGGAGTTCCTTCGACCCAACCGTCGGCCTGTTTATAAGAACCTGAAGCTGTTACACCCCAACCTCTTTTAGTCATTCCTGAATTGTAAGATAAAGTTGAACGTAAAAAGTTTCCTGTACCGTATTCTTGTCTAAAAGATAATCCTTTTCTACTACCGACACCTTGAGTAAGAATATTTATTGTACCTCCAACTGACGGCATTGCTAATTTTGTTGCACCTAATCCACGTTGCACTTGAACAGTTGAAGTGATCGCATCCAAACCAAACCAGTTTGACCAGTACACCCATCCATTTTCCATATCGTTCACAGGAACACCATCAATCAATACACCTACATTTCGCTGATCGAAACCACGAACATTTATTCTGGAATCACCATCACCACCCCCAGTTTGAGTTGCGTATACACCTGGCGTACCATTCAACAACATGGGTAAATCGCGAGATCCAAGTTCTTCTGTGATTTTCTGGGTAGGAATTCTTGTTACAGCAACAGGTGTATTTCTGTCCGAAGCCAAGTTACCAATAACTTTTACTTCTTCTAGTTCCTGGCTTCCTCCAAGAAGCACATCGTGTACCAGAGTTGGTTTGTCAACTGTTATTTCCATTCGTACCGTGTCGAACGAGATCATCATAACAGTTAATTTATAGGTTCCGTAAGGAACGTCTTTAATTTCATATTTTCCGTCGAGGTTGGTAATCGCCTTAAATTGATCCCCTAAAATAATTTTAGCACCTACGACCGGTTGTTTCGCAACGTTATCGGTTACTGTTCCTGAAACTACGGCATTTTGACCGAAAATCACAGGTGTCATCCCTAAAATGACCAATAATAGAATAAGTCTCATTTTCCTTTACATTCAAAAAAAAGAGGTCGGCGAAAACACCGACCTCAATTGTATAAATTCTTATTTTACGATTACTCGCTTGATTGATTGTATTCCAGAATTGTCTGTAAACTTAATTAGATAGAGACCTTTATAAGCTCCAAGATCTATCGACATAACTGATTTGGAAGGGTTATCTAAGGTCATTACAACTTGCCCTAAAGAATTTACCACTTGAATTTTTTCGATAGCAGCAATATTCTTCAAATAAACCATTCCTGTTGTTGGGTTAGGATAAACGATTACTTCACCAACTTGCTTCACATCATTGATACTTGCAGAAGGATCACAATCACAAACATGCCATCCCAAAGAACTCCAGTTACCATCTAAAATCGGGTTACCTGAAGCACCTAAAATTGGATCACCATTTGCATCTCGGCGCACGATTACGGCCGGAATTGAATCCCATTCACCTAGCGGATTAAAGAAAGATACTTGCGTTGTAACACCTTTTCTTATAGCTTTCTTTCTTAACAAAGAGTGATCAGAAGTTAATTGCACGCCAAGACCTGTACTGTAAGGGAATCCTGTTGACCAAGCCCCATCATTACCACTTGATGTTCCTGAAGAATTTGCAGGGTTCTCCCCAATCTTACCGAAGATATCGATGATTTGGAAACCTGTAGAAGTCGTTACATTTGCAGTTGGAGAAGCAGGCAATGTTCCTTTAGCCAACATCACAGCGTCATTCCCGTTCCAGTAAAATGCATTGGACGTATTATAAACCGGACAATAAAAACCGTCAGCTTTCGCTTGTAGAGAATCCCAAACCGGCGCTTCCTGTCCTGTTCCACTTGGATTTCTCTTATCCAACACAGCCACGTATACGTCGTAAGGTGCAATTGTTCCTGTTAATTGAATTGAATTTGCAACAGTAGCAGTAGTCGATCCATTTGAATAACGTGCTACAAAATACCCACTTAAGTTAATGGTGTTTGCCGTTGGATTGTAAATTTCAAGAGCTTTATTGTTAGACCATCCCTCCACATATTCTGAAATGAAGATGTTGGCACAGTCTTGACCAAAAGCCATAGTTGTGAAAATAGTCGATAATACAAGTACTATTTTTTTCATACGTACGAATTATTAGAAATTAAAATATATGCAATTACAGAAAGAGACGTAGCACTATCTAAAAAGGTTGGACACCGTTTCCAAACAGCCTGGATCAAAACTCCTGATACCGAAGTATCAACAAGTTGCTTAAATAAGATCACTACTTTATCATTACGCTCATTATTATTTACTTGTGGTTTCAGTCTAATTTGCTTAGCATCAAGGAGAACACAAATAAATTCGTTGCAAAATTATAACAATTTTCATTGACATACATAAAGAAATTGTTAACAAATGAAAAAGGTTATACACCAAAAGAGCGAATCAAGTGCAACAATTTTATACTTTTAGCCTGTAAAATTTAAGCTATGACAACACGATTTGCATTTACATTGCTCCTCTTTTTTATCGCCTTGAAAACGGGTATTGCACAAGAGTTAAACGTTGAGAAAATATGGAAAACCTACGATTTTAGAAGTTCTGGTATAGAAGGCTTCAAATCAATGAAGAACGGTGTGAACTATACTCGAATCGAGGAAGAAAACGGCAAACAACAAATCGTAAAATATGATATTGCTGATTCACAAAAAAAAGGTGAGGTGATTGTTACAGGTGATGTTTTCACGTTCAATGGGAAACCGATTCAAATTGATGATTATGAGTTTAACGAAGATGAAACCAAAATCCTAATTCTAACTAAAAGCCAGTCGGTATACCGTCGAAGCTACACTGCAGTGCATTATTTACTTGATCTTGCAAGTAAAAAGCTGGAAGCTTTAGATGCTGCGCATGAGCCTCAAACCTTAGCAGAATATTCTCCCGATGGTCAAAGTGTATCCTTCATATACAAAAACAATCTTTACGTTAAATCGTTGAAAACTGGTAAGGTTAAACAATTGACCGAAGACGGAAAGCGAAACAAGATAA
>JBFHIN010000090.1:0-7379 GCA_041596415.1 Crocinitomicaceae bacterium
GATGCCGGAATTGAAGAAAATGCTATCCATGTTCAAGTATATCCGAATCCTTCTCAAGATCTTGTGTATTTTTCTGCCATACAGCGCATTGATAAAGTACAGATTTATACGCTTGATGGCAGAAGAATGATTGAGGAGAATTTTGGAGGAGAGGAAGGATTTATTGACATATCAACACTTGAATCAGGACAATACTTAATGTGTTTGATTGTGAACGGCAAAGTCAATACAGTAAAGATCGTAAAAGATTAACGGTTAAATTTCACTAAATTTGTAGTAAAGGCAAATCGGTCTATCGCTTTTCGCTGGTCGAAAAGAGGAAAGTCCGGGCAGCAGAGAGCACCGTACTTCCTAACGGGAAGGTCTTGATGAAGGGATTTGTCAGGAACAGAAAGTGCCGCAGAAAGGAAAACTACCTTGATGAACTTCGGTTTATTAGGGAAAAGGTGAAAAGGTGAGGTAAGAGCTCACCGTGACTAAGGCGACTTAGTTTGCAAGGTAAACCTTACGGGCTGAAAGACCATGTATACCGGGGCTTGAGGGTTGCTCGCCCAATCCCGGAGGGTAGGTCGATGGATTTTATTTGTGAAAATAAAACTAGAGAAATGATAGACGGTTCAATGTAAGTTGAATTACAGAACCCGGCTTACAGATTTGCCTTTTTTGATTTATAGTCACATCGAACATTATCGATGATAGAATAATGCTCGGTAACCATTGGTTTTCGAGCCAAAAAAGTGGCTGTGCGCGAACTGCCATCCAAGCGATAAGTAATAGTCGTAAACTGATGATTTAAAAGACTTCTCTTCTTGATTTTTCGAACGCTTCCGATACTTGTTACAACTCCTTTGTTATTATAGTTCTTAAGTACAAGTGAATCACCTAGGATAGAGGCGTTATAGATTTTGGAACAAAGCGTATGGCGCAAAAATGCTAGGCAGACAAAAAATACTACAATATCTGCAATTAATATCTTTGTCGACTTAAAATAATAATACGAAATTGAAAGCCCTAATAAAAGTAGAGCGAAGGCAACGAAAAAAAGTGGGGTTTTAATTGGATGAACGGAAGATAACTTCACGACATCTCTTTGGGTCTTACCCACATTGGTAGGATTTAGTTCTTTCATTCTAGTGGTATTCTATACAAAAGAATGAAATAATTCACAATTACAATTAATTATTTACTTAAAATTTTGAGCACTTCATTGAATTCTTGATTTAACTGAACGGGAGAGTAATTGTATTTTTTGAAGCGGATGTTCTGATATTGATATGGGCTTATACCGGTTTGTACAACAGGAAATGTTGACCATAGATTGTTTAATCGCTGATTAATAGGTTCGAGTAAAAGAAAAGAAAGAAAATCTGTCGCGTGGAGATAGTTACGCGCTTGTTTAACAATACCAATACTTCGTGTATTGTAATAACAACCGCCGGCATGCTGATTGGGAAAAACAATTCTTGCTGGATTTTTTTTATCAAACTTGTATTTATTTATTCGGCTATAATTCAGAAGAGCAACTGAACATTTTGATATGGAATCTCTCATATTTATGTTCATGGATTTTGAAAATATGGCTGATGACCAATTTTTCCATGCACTGTCTGAAACAAAAGATAGCTTATTGTAAGCTTGTCCATAAAAGGGATACAGCTCTTTATCAGATAAAGTTTGACAAAAGCCGTCAGTTTTGATCAAGTCAGCGTAATTTTTTATTCTGTTTGCAGAATCTTTTGTAGTTGTTATAATATAAGGGTCAATACCAATCCCTAACCAATCGTTATTTGGAGAGACATATTTGCTGGATATCACTACAGGTATTTTTCCAGTTGGAATGCGTTGTAAGAAATCCTGCTTTTGCAATTGCAACATTGCGTAGGATGAACGCAAAATAATAACATCGACATAGGTTAGTAACCCTTCTTTCCGCAATTTGGAATTGATTTCCTCATAGCTTGCATTTCTGATGTAAACACGTACATTTTTCTGCTTTGTAAAAGATTGAAAAAGAATGGTGTCTTTAGTTTCTAAACAGTCGGAGAGAATAGTAATATATTCGTGCTGTGAGGTGCGTGCTACAGGAACGTCACAACTAACGAAAGTCAATAGTCCTGTAACGAGCAAAGAAAAAATTATAAAAATTTTCATGGCTTAAAGATAAGCAAGATTGTCAGGATGAATAATGGTGGTTTGATTTATTATCTTTGTACAAAAAAATAAGGTGGCAGAAAAATCAGCAGATAAAACTAAGGACAAAAAGATTAAGGCACTGATTGGTGATCTAAACTCAGGAGATGCTAAAAAAGTATTGTCCGCCATTAAATCGTTACGCACAAACGGAGATAAATCTTCGCTTAAACCATTGGTTGCTTTGTTAATCGATCAACAGGATGGAAGAATAAGTGCAGAGATCTTGGAGTTGCTTTCAACTTTGGTAGATTCTTCAGTCATCGAAGAGATGATGTCCATAATATTGGATGACGATTATTTAAAGATTCGTCAACAATTACTAACGACATTCTGGAATAGCAAATTGGATTACAGTCCTTACATTGCTGATTTCGTAGGAATTGCTTGTGAAGGGGATTTTATGGAAGCCCTAGAATGTTTGACAATCATCGAAAACATGGAAGGTCCATTCCAAGAGCAGGATCTTTTGGAAGCGCAGTTGCATTTGAAAGAATATATGGAAGATAAATCTCCAAAAGACCCGCAAAAGGCTCATATCATGAGTGAGTTAGCGCTTTTGATCAAGGATATTGACCTTGATCTAGATTTAGATATGGACAGCTATTAATATTCCCAACCAAAGCGTTGGTTCAGGATTTTAGCAGAATAGTTTGCCACATCCTCGTCTTCGATCTTTTCTAAAACCTCTCCAACAAAGGCCGATACCAACAGGTTTTTAGCCGATTCTTTTGAAATCCCTCTTGCCTGTAAATAAAAGACAGCTTCGTCATCTAATTGACCCGTAGTTGAACCATGTGAACATTTCACATCGTCGGCATAGATCTCCAATTCCGGTTTTGAGTTGATCGTTGCATCATCACTTAAAAGTACATTTCCATTGGATTGAAATGCATTGATCTTTTGAGCATCTTGACGAACAAACACTTTTCCATTAAATACAGCGGTGGATTTTTCATCCATTACTCCTTTATAAAGTTCGTTTGATTCGCAATGTGGCTTTTTATGATCAACAACAGTATGGTTGTCGACATGTTGATTGTTTTTCAAAACGTAAGCACCGTTTAAGTTTGTTGTGCAGTTTGACCCATCTACAGCAATATTCAAATCGTTTCTGACAAATGCTCCATCCAAGATCATGGTGTTGATCGTGAATGTAGAATCTGACTTTTGAAGAACCACTTCTCTTGAAATGTGGAAATTAGTTCCGTTTTCGTTCTGCAATTTCTGAAAAGTGAAATTCGCATTTGGTCCGACTTTGATTTCACTTACATGGTTCGTAAATGCATCACTTGTGTTCGCACCTAAAAATAAATGAATGAATTCAGCTTTTGAGTTTTTCCCGACTGAAATAAACAAACGGGTAAATGCTGGAACATTATTTTCTGTGATCAATTGAATGAACTGAATTGGCTCCTCAAGCTGAACGTTATCCTCAATGGTCATCAATATTCCGTCTTGTAAATATTTTACATTCAATAATGAAAATACTTGATCGCTCGAACTATGTAACGTACCCACCTGATTCAATTCTTCAGCGGTGCAATCAGAAAATGCTTTCATAAATACTCCGTGTGGCAATTGAACCGTTGAAAGGGTGTGATTCACAAAGCCATTTTCAAAAACGATTGTTGGGACATCTTGCTTAACCAAAGAATCGGTTGCCAAGCGAGTAGCTTTGCCATTTTTCTCAGAAAGTTCCAAATTGGAAATCTTCGTAACTCGGGTGTACTTCCAGTCTTCAACTCTAGTTGTAGGAAAATCCATTTCCGAAAGTTGATCTCCCGCCGTTTTTACTAATTCCTCTGATAAAGCAATATTTGTCGGCTTCAGCTGCTCACTGAATGTATGTAATTTGCTGACCTGAACTGTTTGGTTCATGTTCTTCTAAATTCAATGTTATTATTAGACAGATAATTCCGCCTTGATCCAATCGTACCCTTTTTCCTCCAGTTCTAAGGCCAGTTCTTTCGGGCCTGACTTTACGATTCTTCCTTGATACATTACATGCACATAATCCGGAACGATGTAATCTAAAAGTCGTTGGTAGTGTGTAATAACGATTGTTGCGTTCTCAGGATTTTTCAATGTGTTAACGCCGTTTGCAACAATACGAAGGGCGTCGATATCCAAACCTGAATCTGTTTCATCCAAAACGGCTAACTTCGGTTCAAGCATGGCCATTTGGAAAATCTCATTTCTTTTCTTTTCACCTCCTGAAAATCCTTCATTAACCGATCTCGAAGCAAGTTTTGCATCAAGCTCAACTAATTGAGATTTTTCTCTCACCAAAGCCATGAAATCCTTAGCAGAAATAGATTCTTGACCTCTGTACTCACGAATTTCATTTAACGCCGTACGTAAGAAGTTGACGTTTGAAACCCCAGGGATTTCAACAGGATACTGAAAGGCAAGAAACAAACCTTCACGTGCTCTGTCTTCGGGCGCTAACTCTAACAAATCAATGCCATTAAAAGTTACCGACCCTTCCGTCACTTCGTAATCTTCTCTTCCAGCCAAAACTGAAGCAAGTGTACTTTTTCCCGCGCCATTTGGTCCCATGATCGCATGGACTTCTCCGGCTTTAACTTCCAGATTGAGTCCTTTTAATATTTCCTTATCGCCTATCGACGCGTGTAAGTTTTCTATTTTAATCATCTTAATATGCTTTGGTTTATCCCACCGAGCCTTCAAGGCTAATAGTTAATAATTTTTGTGCTTCTACAGCAAATTCCATCGGTAACTGGTTCAGTACTTCTTTGCAATAACCATTTACGATTAAGCTAATAGCTTTTTCTTCACTGATACCACGTTGTAAACAATAAAAGATCTGATCCTCACCAATTTTAGACGTAGTAGCTTCGTGCTCTATTTTTGCTGAGCTGTTTTTACACTCTATATAAGGAAAGGTATGTGCACCGCAAGTGTCAGTCATCAGCAATGAATCACATTGAGAGAAATTTCTCGCGTTTTTTGCATTCTTGTGGATTTGCACCAATCCTCTGTATGAATTTTGTGAATGTCCTGCTGATATTCCTTTTGAAATGATCGTACTTTTAGTGTTTTTACCAAGGTGGATCATTTTTGTTCCTGTATCTGCCTGTTGAAAGTTGTTCGTAACGGCCACTGAATAGAATTCCCCGATCGAATTATCACCTTTCAAGATACATGAAGGATATTTCCAGGTCACTGCTGATCCAGTTTCTACTTGAGTCCACGAAATTTTGGCGTTGCGTTCACAAATACCTCGTTTAGTTACGAAGTTGAAAACACCACCTTTTCCTTCTTTATCACCAGGATACCAGTTTTGAACTGTAGAGTATTTGATTTCAGCATTTTCCAGAGCGATCAATTCAACAACTGCGGCATGCAATTGGTTTTCATCACGTTGAGGCGCAGTACATCCTTCCAAGTAGGATACATAAGAGCCTTCATCAGCTACAACGAGAGTTCTCTCGAATTGTCCTGTACCACCTTCATTTATTCTAAAATACGTTGAAAGTTCCATTGGACATTTCACACCTTTTGGTATATAACAGAAAGAACCATCAGTGAATACTGCTGAATTCAAGGCAGCATAAAAATTATCTGTAGCAGGAACTACGGTTCCCATATGTTTTCTTACCAATTCAGGGTATTCTTGAACTGCATCGGAGAAGGAACAAAATATAATTCCCAATTCCTTTAATTTTTCTTTGAAAGAGGTAGCCACTGAGACGGAATCCATCACGAAATCTACTGCCACACCCGTAAGGCGCTTTTGTTCTTCTAATGAAATACCCAATTTGCTCATAGTTTCCTTCATTTCAGGATCTACATCATCCCAAGACTCATATTTTTTAGTCTGTTTAGGGGCTGCATAGTATGTGATTTCCTGAAACTGTGGATTGTTGTATTTGACATGTGCCCAAGACGGCTCTGTCATTGTCTTCCATATGTCGAAAGCTTTTAAACGGTGCTCAAGCAACCATTCCGGCTCATTTTTCTTGGCAGAAATAAATCGGATTATATCTTCATTTAAGCCCTTTGGAGCTCTGTCTGATTCTATATTGCTGACAAAACCAAATTTGTATTCTTGATTTTCTAGATCTTTCGCTAGTTCATTTTCGGTATATCCCATGTTGTTTTTTTAATAGGTTATAATGAAAACGATTCTCCACAACCACATGTTCGGTTAGCGTTTGGATTATTAAACACGAATCCTTTTCCATTCAAACCACCGGAAAAATCAAGCGTAGTACCTATTAAATATAAATAGCTCTTTTTGTCTACTACCACTTTAATTCCATTATCTTCAAACGTTTTGTCGCCCTCTTTCTCTGTATTGTCGAATGTCAACTGATACATTAATCCTGAACAGCCTCCACCATCAACTCCAACACGTATAAAGAAACCTTCCTTATTATCATCTTCCATCAAGCGAATTGCTTGTTTTTTTGCGGCATCTGTTACTGTTATCATCTTCTTTGAACTTCTTTTATTTAGATTAATTATAAATAAAAATAATTTCTTCTGCAAAAATACCATTTTTGTGGTATTGATGCAAACATGTCAATAGAAATATATTCTAAACAGTTTTATAATAGTTTTGTAAAATAAATTATATTTTCGTGCAACTAAACCGAAAAGGTTGGCGTCTAGCTGTTAACATAAACAATACTATTTGTAATTTCATATGAAAAAGAAGTATCTAACATGCTTTTTTGTGTTATTCGGGATTTCGTCCACAATGGCACAGGAAAACAGTGGTTCAAAATTCATTCGTACAGAGTCAAACGGTGTAAATTATTACCAAGCATACGGTGTTGAAGGTAACGAGGTTGTAACACCTCAGGTCAATGCTCAACGTACGATCAACGACTTAAACGTTGAAGAATGTAAAGAGGCAGTAATTTCTATTGACTCCAAAATCAATCATCTTAAAGAACAAGGGGCGAAGGAGGTAGATCTTAAGCCTTATTACCTACAACGGGAAAAATTTGTAGAACGAATTAATTCACTAAATAATAAGTAATGAAAAAGTTTTTACTAATTGCATTTGTAGGGTTCGTCTCTATTTCTTTCGGACAAATCACACCAAATGGGAATTCAGGATCTTCGACAACAGCTTATACAGATGCATCACCGAATGATCCAATTTATATTTGGTGTGGTAACGGATTATCCTCTACACCTGCAAGTTTAACAGC
>JBFHIN010000091.1:0-7366 GCA_041596415.1 Crocinitomicaceae bacterium
ATTCGTATTTCTGCATTATATCCATCCAAGAAAATGGGTTAAATGGACTTTTTATTCCATTCTAATTCTGGAATTTGTAGTTGCTGCCATGATTCATGCAGGTGAAATTAACGCATATCCGGAATGGAATCACAAATTAAATTCAAGAGTATTTACTCATTTAATGAACCCGGATGAAGTGGTAAGAACTGCAGATTACGGTATGACTATCTGGTTTTTTGTATATGGAATTCTGGAAGTCGCCTTCGCTTATAAACTTATGCGCTGGTTTTTTCCGTACGACAAATTTCGCCCTGTTCAGAAATGGTACATCTCTTTGCCGTTGGGCATTGTTGGATTTGCCATGTTTTCTTTAGGGTTCATTATTATTGGTAGAGGTGGCACCCAGCAAATACCAATCAATATCGACTCCGCTTATTACTCCAAGAATTACGCCTCGAACGATCTTTCCGTAAATTCATTTTACTTCTTCACCAAAAGCTTCATACTTTATAACAAAAGTGAAATTGGAGCTATGTTTCCGTACATTGAGGAAGAGGTAGCCAAAAAAAACTTGTCCGATTTTTACCATTACCCGGAAACACACGCGAACTATATTTTCAAACAAGACAGACCTAACCTTGTCATTATACTTTTGGAAAGTTGGACAGCAAACGCCATTTCTTCAATCAGTGGAATCGAAGGAGCAACGCCAAATTTCGATCAAATGAGTAAGGACGGCCTCTTGTTTACACGATTGTATGCCACTGGAGGCACTTCAGAAATAGGTAATTCCAGTATTTTCAGTGGATATCCTGCCTTACCGGAGATCTCAATTTCCATGCAACCAGATAAGCATCGAAAACTTCCTTCTCTGAATCAGGATCTTAAGAAATGGGGATATACGTCAAGTTATATTTTCAGTGGTGATCTTAAATATGGAAACATTGGTGGTTACTTTATGGACCATGGTTTCGATCATGTAGAAGATGAGAACAATTTCCCCAAGAATTTAGAGCGAGGTAAGCTTAATTATTACGATGAGGATCTCTACAAAATTCTATTAAACAAGATCAATAAAACAAAAGGGCCTTTTTTACACTGTGCATTTACAGGAAGCACTCATTCACCTTACGACTATCCCAAGAGAGGAAATGGAAAGTGGAAAGGAGAAGAAAAAGAATTCATGAATTCGATGCTCTATGCTGATAAATGTCTCAAAGACTTTTTGGATAAGTGTAAAAAACAAACTTGGTATAAGAACACCATCTTTATATTTATCGCTGATCATGGGCATGCTTCTCCTACGGTCCAAAACCCCAATCTTGGTGCCTATTTCCACATACCCATGTTGATCTATGGTGAGCCGTTGAAAAAAGAATTTAGAGGTAAAACCGTTGACAAATTAGGTTCACAAGCAGATGTTGTTCGCACGTTACTCTATCAAATGAAAGGCGATTATTCGAAGTACATTTGGAGCAAAGATCTGCTGAATCCGGCTGCACCTGAATTTGCACTACACACCATAAACAGAGGGTTTGGCTGGATAACTCCTCAAGGAAATTTCTCGTACCACATGGATGCCAACTATTTCCCGGACAACAGTTTTCCTGAAGTCCTTCTGGAAAAAGAACGAAAGCGTTGTCATTCTTTCATGTCTTTGATCTATGATGAATACAAAAAACTATAGTTTTACAAAAATGTTTAAAGTATTCGCACCATTTACGAAGATCATGTTTGCGGCAATTTTTGTCCGACTGATTGCTGCAATTTTTTCTCAAGGTTATGGGATGCATGACGATCATTTTTTGATCATTGAAGCTTCTGCCTCATGGGTAGATGGTTTTGATTATAATCGCTGGCTTCCATGGACCGAAGGAAATGCAGGTACTCCAGAGGGTCACAGTTTTACCTATGTAGGATTGAACTATCTCTATTTCTTAATGATGAAGGGGATTGGTGTTGTGAACCCAAAAACCTTAATGCTAATCAACAGATTACTTCATGCTCTCGCCTCGTTGATCGTTGTTTGGTATGGTATGAAGATCACAGAAAAGCTTTCCAACCTGAAAAATGCACAAATTGTTGGGTGGATTCTGGCTTTACTTTGGATATTGCCTTTTGTCTCCGTGCGCAATTTGGTGGAAGTTTCAGCACTGCCACTACTTACATTAGGCGTATGGAAAATTGTACAACAAGAGAATACTAAAAACTTAATACTTTCGGGCCTATTGATAGGTATGGCTGTGTCTTTCAGGTATCAAATAGGGGTTTTTGCCATCGGAATAGCTGCCTTCTATTTCTTTCAATGGAAATTCAGGTCATTTTTACTTTTTAGCAGTGGAGTACTGCTCATTTTTTGTCTGACACAAGGCCTAGTAGATTATTACATCTGGGGTTATCCCTTTGCTGAACTGATCAGCTACGTAACTTACAACATGAAAGAAGGAACCACCTATCTTCCCAATTCGAACTACTTCATGTATTTTCTCGTGTTGGCTGGTTCACTTTTTGTGCCTTTTGGAATTCTTTTGTTGGCAGGATTCTTCAGATCTTACGGCAAATATGCCATATTATTCATTCCAACTTTAGTATTCATTCTATTCCACACCTTGTACCCCAACCGACAAGAGCGCTTTATTTTAAGTGTGCTGCCGTTTTTCATTATGTTGGGTGTGATGGGATATGAACTCTTTAAGGAGAGCACTCTTAAAAAAAGGTTATGGAAATCCTCCTGGATTATTTTTTGGGTCTTTAATGGTGTATTTCTCGTATTTGCAACCACTATGTACTCTAAAAAATCGAGAGTAGAAGCCATGTACAGTCTCTACAAAGGTCCGATCGAGGCCCCGGCCATCCTGCTTGAGGGATCAGCTAGCGGACGAACATCGATGATGCCTAAATTTTATGCAAAAAAGTGGAAGACTCAATTTGTGGAACGTGTGGATCCGTCTGTAGATCTTAAAGTAAATCCGATCAGTGAATACGATTACATCTTCTTTTTTGATGAGGAAGCATTGAAAAAGCGTATCGATCAATACAAGCAGATCTACCCACAAATGGAACTTGTAAAAGAATGCGAACCTAGCTTGGTGGACGTCATGCTTAGGGAATTAAATCCTAGAAATTCAAATGAATACATTGAAGTCTGGAAAACAAATCGCGACAAGCAAAACAGAAATAAATCATGAAAGTTCTTGTTGTTCGATTCAGTTCAATTGGTGACATTGTCCTAACTACTCCTGTTGTTAGAGCCTTGAAGCAACAAAAAAAGGGCATTTCCATTCACTATCTTACTAAAGTAAGCTTTCAGTCGTTGTTGCAACATAATCCTAACATCGATAAGCTCATTACGATCCAAAAAAGCATCAATGAAGTAATTGAGGCGTTGAGATCGGAAAATTACGATCTCATCATTGATTTACATCACAACCTAAGAACACTCGGTTTACGATTAAAACTTGGCAAAAAAGCGTACGCATTTCCCAAACTTCAGCTAAAAAAGTGGATTCTGGTCAATTTTAAAAAGGATCTGCTTCCTGAAGTACACATTGTTGATCGTTACTTTGAAACCGTACGACCCCTTGGTGTTGTAAACGACAAACAATCCTGCGAACTATTCCTATCTGAAGAAGACAAGATCAATGTAAATGACACTTTTGGACTAGCATCAAAAAAATATCTTGCGGTTGCCATTGGAGCACAATACAAAACCAAACAAGTGCCTATTGTAAAACTGGTTGAAATCCTTAGTCAGATAACCATGCCTATCGTTTTACTAGGTGGAGAAACGGACAGAGAAACGGGCGAAAGGCTGAAAGGAATTTTACCAGAAAAAAATATCATTAATACCTGTGGTGACTTCACTCTTTTGCAATCAGCCTCCATTGTAGCGCAGGCAGAAGTGATATTAACGAACGACACTGGACTGATGCACATTGCTTCCTGCTTTCAAATTCCTACAGTAAGTTTATGGGGAAACACCGTCCCATCCTTTGGTATGTATCCATACTTCCCAAATAATCCGGAAAAATTCACCCTGCATGAAGTGAAGGATCTTTCCTGTCGACCTTGCTCTAAAATAGGATTTCAGTCATGCCCAAAAAAACACTTTAAATGTATGCTGAATCAGGACGCGAATAAAATAGTGGGGTCGATCGAAGGGTTAAAATCATAATCGATTGATTTTTAATATCTTTAATTTAAATGATTCCAACGCACGATCTGACCTCCAAAACAAAAAAGGATATTCTTGTAAATCCACTGGTGCATTTAACGCATTATGATGCCGGTGCTCCCCATAGACATAATTACTTTGAATTTTTCGTCTTTGAAAAAGGTGGGGGAAGACACTTGATCGATTTTGTCGACTTTCCGATTCGTGACAGATCTATTCATATTGTTGCTCCCGGACAAGTTCATCAAGTGCAGAGAGCCTTAGATTCCAATGGACATGTTTTTATTTTCGGAACTGAACATTTTAGCGCTAACTCTGCACTTTCAGAAGTACTGTTTACACATATATGCGAAGAAGTTGGTGTATTCTCCCCGACTTATGATCTGTCGGAAGTTTGGGAAGATCGTATTGCTTGCTTGACCCAAATGGCTTTTGTAAGTTACACCCAAAAGAACCCAAGTTACAATGAACAGGTTTTTCATTTACTTTCTTTATTGTTGATTGAATGTAAAAATCAGCGAAAGGCTAACTTTTTGCCTGAAAACGAAGACAAAAATGGGAATTTATATCTTCGTTTTCGTCGATTGGTAAACGAAGAGTTCAGACAAATGAAAAAAGTTAAGGAGTATGCCAACAAACTAGGTTGTTCTGAAAAAGCTCTCAATGAAATAGTTCAAAATAGAACCGGTAAATCGGTAAGTCAATTGATCTATGGTCAACTTATCCTAGAAGCTAAACGATTATTGAAAACGGGTATATCCAACAAAGAAGTTGCTTATCAATTGAATTTCGAAGATCCAAGTCACTTCAGTAAATTCTTTAAATCACAAACTGACCTTACTCCATCAGATTACTTAAAAATACCAGATTAAGTCGTAATTGTACATCGACAAGTGGTACTGATTAACCTAACTTTGGTCTAAAATAATTCGTTATGAGAGCAAATTCAATTTTTATTATTGTCGTTACGTTGCTTGGTGCAATTAACCTCAATGCACAATCCACTTGGAATGTCATTAATTCTGGCACAACAAAAAAACTAAACACCATCGATTTTCCAACTCCCTTGATCGGATACATCGGAGGCGATGACAGTTTATTGCTAAAAACTACAGACGGGGGAAGAAATTGGACTAAAGTCAACTATTCAGGAATAACATTCTATCCTAACGGTGAAGATTTATTAAATATCAAATTCATCGATGAAAATGTCGGATTTCTGACTGTGGGTCCATATACCGGATCTTACAAAACCATCAATGGCGGCTTGACATGGACCCCTATTTCCGGCTTAAGCACCTGTTTCAACCAAGCACTTTATTTCTTTGATGAAAACAATGGATTTATTGCCGGCTCAGGTTGTTTCCAAGGTGAATACATCGACCGCTTAAGTTCAGGCACGTGGTCACAGGCCACGGTCAACACTCCCACATGGGATGCCATGAATTACATTGTGGATATGGATTTCTATGATTCACAACTTGGTTTGGCAGTAAGTAAAAGTGGTTATGTCCTGAGAACGCAAGATGGAGGAGCAACTTGGGACACTATCCCAGGAAGTGTTGACATGAATAGTTTGACCGGTGTTCGTTTTGTGGATCAACATACGGCATATGCCTCATATATTGCTAACAATAGCCTTTCCTACGGTTTATATAAATCTACTGATGGTGGACTCTCTTGGCAAAATGATTTCAATTCAGCCACATTCTTTTACCCAGACTTTCTTTGTCTGCATGTTTCCGGAAACAATACGCTTTACTCAGGTGCAATTGGCGGTGACAACATCACGGGTTTGATCTTTGAAAGTACAGATCCATTCGAAACTTGGAACTATGCCACATTAGATTATGCGATCAGAGCAATGAGTTCATATCAAGATTCAGTGGTATTTGCTGTTGGTGACAATGGATATATTGTCGTTAATAAAGACCTTAACACACTTGGTTTAAACACTAACATCTTGACGAAATCAAAAATATTTCCGGTACCGGCAACAGACAAATTGTACGTTCAATTTGAAGAAGGCAACATGAAGCTAACGGAGTACTTAATTCTAGGAACAGATGGGCGTTTATGTGCAAAAGGACAATTCTTAAACGCGATCGACCTGTCAGGATTAAAACCTGGAAGTTATTTCTTGGAAATTTTGAACGATCATCCGGAACGTTTCAAGTTCATTAAAGAATAGGATCCTTGATCCTATTCTCCTAAAAACAATTTCTTTAGTTCTGTAGCTTCCTGTGGATTCATTTTTCCGGCAAGTATAAGACTAAGTTGTTTTCTGCGAAGTGCTCCAGCATAGCGCTCCTTTTCTTCTTCTGTTTCAGGTATCAGTTCCGGCACTTGTATTGGTCCCCCGTTCTGATCAACTGCTACAAATGTATAGATCGCTTCGTTGCACATTTCTCTTACCCCAGTGACATGGTCTTCAACAAATACGTCCACGAAGACTTCCATAGATGAATTAAAGGCTCTTGAAACTTTTGCTTCCAAGGTTACGATGGATCCATGATTGATCGGTTTCTGAAAAGATACATTATTAACAGATGCCGTGACAACCACTCGTTTACAATGTCTGTGTGCCGAAACACTGGCAATCACATCCATCCAAGCCAACAGTTGTCCCCCGAACAGGTTTCCCAATGTATTTGTATCATTGGGTAAAACCACTTTAGTAGTAATAGACAAGGTTTCTGATGCTTTACGAGCTTTCATAATGAATGATTTGAACAAATTTACGATTAATGCATCGAATCAAGGTCCTCGCATTTAGTTTTTTATCCTATAGAAAATTCTTGAAAACAATTCACTTGCTCTTGAATTTGCACCATATATCATTATCTTTACTTCCTGATTTGAATAAATCCTATGGAAAAACTGATAAATGACTTTCCCCAGAATATTCTGGATGCTTTGCAAATTGCTGGTAATCATAATTTTCGTCAACCATCAAATACCATCACAAATGTATTGATCTGTGGTATGGGCGGTTCCGGAATTGGAGGTAAGATCGTTTCCAATTGGATTCAAGACGATATAAAGATTCCGGTTGTATTATGCCACGACTATTCGATCCCTGAATTTGTAGATCAACATTCACTTGTCATCGGGTCTTCGTATTCAGGTAATACTGAAGAAACTTTGCAGGCAATTGAAGAAGCGCATGAAAAAGGAGCACATATCATTGGAATATGCTCAGGAGGTCAA
>JBFHIN010000092.1:0-7266 GCA_041596415.1 Crocinitomicaceae bacterium
AAACCTAGATCAAAAAGTTCACTTAAAAAGGTTTGTAAGTGGTTGTATTTTAGATCAGCAACACCTAAGCCATTGCTTTGTGAAAACTCCATCAATTTGCGTACATCATTTTGATAGGCAAGAATTGAATTTTCCGCCAAACCCTTTTCGATTTTTAAGAACGAAACAAATTGTGTAATATAGCGTTCCCAATCCTTCATGTATGAAACTATTAATCGTTAATGGTCCGAATTTAAACCTGCTTGGTGCACGAGAACCACAAATATATGGCAACGAATCGTTCGAGCAATACTTTGATGCCTTGAAATTATCCACGACCGCGAAATTGGAGTATTTCCAATCGAACGTTGAAGGTGAGCTTATCAATATGCTGCAAGTGTCGAAACACGATGGGATCATTTTTAACGCAGGTGGGTATACCCATACAAGTGTTGCGTTAAGGGATTGCATTTCAGCTATTGACGTGCCTGTAGTAGAAGTTCATATCTCGAACATCGCTGCCAGAGAGTCTTTTCGACACACGTCTATGCTGTCACCGGTCGTTGCAGGATGTATTTTTGGTTTTGGATTAAAAAGCTACGACTTAGCAATTCACTATTTTGAAATGAACAAGCGTTGATTTAACTCTTTGAATTTGGTTATTCCCTTAAGATAGCGTGCCCAGAGGATGTTTCCGCGGTAAAGCCCATTTTTGTTGTAGTTGCTGACGGTTTTCTTGATTTCCTTTCTTTTTCGAAGAAATTTATACAGATCCCTGTGCATGGCGTAATGTGCTCTACAAACACTCCATAGGTGTTTCCATTCTCCACGAAGAAAAAATCGCACTCCGGCAAAGCCATCCCAACTTAAACGATTGAAAAGTTTAGGGTATAGCGGACCTTGATGGTTTTTAATGATCATGTATAAACTGTTCCTGAAATTGAGGTATGATTTCATGGGAGATAGGTAGGGTAAGGTACCACCACCAACGTGATAGATCTTAGATTTTGGAACAACAAGAAACTTATAACCTCGAAGTTTTAGTCGCCAACAAAGGTCAATTTCTTCCATATGCGCGAAAAAATCTTCATCAAATCCATTCGCTTCAAAAAATAAGTCGGCGCGAATTAACAGCGCCGCCCCTGTGGCCCAAAAAACTTCGGTCGTGGCATCATATTGTCCTTGGTCGGACTCAAATTGATTGAAAATTCGACCTCTACAAAAAGGAAAATAGTTTCTGTCCAGATATCCACCCGCTGCTCCTGCATGTTCAAACAAATGTTTATTGTCGTAAGCTAGAATTTTAGGTTGACAGCCGGCCACCTTTTCGTCTTTCATAACCTCCAACATGGGTGTCATCCAATCAGGAGTAACTTCGATGTCACTGTTTAGTAAAAGAAAATACGTATACCCTTCGATCTGCTTCAATGCCTCGTTGTAGCCCTTAGCAAATCCTCCATTTGACGAATTTTGAACGATTCGAAGATTAGGGTAATTTTCAATTAGAAATGCTACGGAATCATCTGTAGATGCATTGTCGGCTATGATAATATCGGCCTGATCTGAATATGCACAAACGGAAGGCAAGAACTTTTCAAGGTAGTTTCTTCCATTCCAATTCAAGATAACAAGCGCGGTAGATTTCACAGCGAAAGAAAATTTTCTGCAATATTAAAAATTAATACTGACGGAACAAGTCGTTACTGTTCGATCCGTAATTCTGTTGCATGTATTGGTTCGGATTATCTACAGTACCATTGTGGGTATTTCTTTTCGATAAGATTTGCGGCCAAGCGGGGTTTTTTAGTTCACCAACCATGTCAGAATGCAAAAGACGGTATGTGTTATTCACTAAATCTGGATTGTAGAAAATAAATCGCTTGTTGCTGAAAATCCCAATTTTATTGTATTGCCAGATCTCATAAGGGTATTCTGTGGGGGATGTTTCTTTGGTAACTATTGTAGTTGGAGAACCATATTGCAAATACACACGACCTCTATCCGTCTCATATCCTGCTTGGAAATTATTGGAGTAAAGTCGCTGTACAAGTTGCACTTGTTGTTTATACTTGATCCAAGCTTCGTAAGTGTTGTTTGGTGCCGTTGCCATCCAATAGGCCTGAATATGCTTGCGTTGTTTATCCTTATCGTTGGTTTTTAGCACAGCGATCAGGTTTTTTGCTTCAGCTGCTTTTGAAATGGGAATCAAACTTTCCAAAAAGAAGGTAACACTGTCGTTGGTAATGGAAGCTTGAAAGGACGGATCCAACATCATTTTTGAAGGGTCAAAAGCAATCTCTTTGTCGTTACTTCGCTCGAAGACGTATGATTGAACGGCCAATTCTTTCATACTTCTGGAAAGCAAGGTGTAATTCAGAATATATCTTCCCGTTGGAAGATTTGTAATGTCGATATTTCTCAAAATAGGAGTTACTGCTTCCGTTTTATGACGTGTAAAAGAAGTGAATTCTTCCAGTTCATTTCCTTTATCAGCGTTGAGAATACATTGTTTTACTGCGAAAACGCTATCCTCGAGTTGATTGGTGTTGTAAATTTCAACATATACCGGTAAAGAGCTGAGTTCTGTTGGATAGAAGGTCGAGATTCTTGGAATCATTACATAACCTGATTTATGGAAGATAGAATTCTCGTTCCCTTTCAAGGCATATTCAATTACCTCCAGATCAGAAATGGAAATACCATCCGATAATTCTTCGATTTCAAAACCCTGACTAGCTTTTATGGCCTGTTTGTTTGAATTTAGGTCTTGAATTTCAATGTTCAGGGTGTATTTTCCCGGATTCAATGCAAAGCGTTTTAGATCATAAAAATCTTCCACAATGCTGTCCTTCATAAATGGAGTTTCAAGACGATAGGCGTCTTGATTTACACTTTTGTTGTTTTCGTCAAAAATTTCAAGAATAACCGCGAGTTCTCCCTTTAGGCCGTTATCAATCCCTTTGTATTTGACTGAATGACCTACAAATTGAAAATATAATTCCAAATAATTCCCAATTCCTGGAGCATAAAACTGTTTACTATCCATATAGGCACGTAAGGATTGGTCTTGTGCTTGGAGTGTTTGTGTCAGTGAACTGGAAATGAAAAAAAGGTACAAAAAGAATGATCTCATTGAGTGTGCTATTTAGAGAATGTAAAGATACGAATTCGTCTTAGAGGGCACAATTTTATTTTAAGCCATTGAGTAAAACCGGTAAAATTGAAATTATTCGGTAAGTATCTGATTTTTAGCACTTGAATTTCGAGTATTAAAAAAATGTAAACTTTTTTGCTTGAATCACTTGTCAGTATACAAAGAAATAGTACTTTTGCCGCGGAGAGTTGGCAGAGTGGTCGATTGCGGCGGTCTTGAAAACCGTTGTACCGAGAGGTACCGGGGGTTCGAATCCCTCACTCTCCGCCAGAAAAGAGACAATCATTGGTTGTCTCTTTTTTTTATGTTTAATTTTTTCAATCCATGAATTCAAAACGGGCCTTATTGTTTATTCTAATCACGGTTTGCTTAGATTCCATTGGCTTAGGAATAATAATTCCGTCTTTTCCATCATTGATTTCTTCAACGGCGCACGTTCCTTTTTCAGAATCTCCTAAATATTTTGGTTGGGTGATGGGTGCGTATGCTTTTATGCAATTCATGTTTTCTCCGCTGATTGGAAATTTGAGTGATCGATACGGCAGAAGACCAATACTCTTGATTTCTGTTTTAGGCATGGGGTTGGATTATTTGGTGATGTATTTTGCACCAAATTTATTTTGGTTGGTGCTAGGAAGAGCCATTTCGGGCATATTTGGAGCAAGTTATACTACAGCTGCGGCTTACATTGCAGATATTTCCTCAGCGGAAAATAGAGCCAAAAATTTTGGTTTCATAGGTGCTGCCTTTGGAATTGGTTTCGTGATTGGACCCGCAATTGGTGGTTTACTTTCAGAATATGGTGACCGAGCTCCTTTTTTAGTGGCATCTATATTTAGTTTGACCAATTTCTGTTATGGTTTTTTAGTGTTAAAAGAGTCATTACCTGTTGAGAAAAGAAGGAAGTTTGATTGGAGGAGGGCCAATCCTTTTGGTGCCGTTATTCAAATAAAGCGATTTAATAAATTGAGATTTTTATTCTTAGTAACATTTTGCGTGCTCATGGTGAATATGTCGGTACATGCCACGTGGAATTACTATACGATGGACAAATTTGGATGGGAGATAAAAGATGTAGGTATTTCACTTGCCGTTGTAGGGGTGTTTTTTGGCATTGTTCAGGGAGGTTTATCAGGTGTACTGGTCGATAAGTTAGGAGAAAAAGGGGCAGCAACGCTTGGTGTGGTAACGCTTTGTTTGGTGGCAGTTGGTCTTGGTCTGATTCCTTATGGCTGGCTTATGTACGTAATGATTGCGCCTTATGCACTTTCAGGGATAATAGATCCTTCCATAAGGTCAATTGTTACCAATGAGACGGCCGATAATGAGCAGGGAGAGCTCCAGGGAATTTTCACTAGTATAATGAGTTTAGGAGAAATTATAGGTCCACCATTTTTCATGTGGATCTATTATGGGGCTCGTCATCGTTTTCCTGATGAAAGTTGGAGCTATGGTTCGCCATTCCTGGTCGCGGCAGTCTTTGCCGTTTTGGGATTGATTATTCTACGTTGGACCCTCGCTGGATTCAAAACCAAGAGGAAGGAAGAAAACTAGATCTTTGATTCTACGAATTTCTTGAACAGATCCAAATATTTCTGTGATTCCTTTTTGAACATTCCCGGAAATAAAAATCCAATGACTTTCATAAATCCTTTGAAATTGAAAACGTTGTTGGACCAATATTTTGTGGTACCATTACCTAGATCCTCGAAATGATTTTCTATTACATTTAAAACACCTTTAGCTTCGTAGGTTCCATTGAATTCATCCGGTAAATTCATTTTTGTAATCGTTTCAATCATCTCGATCTCACGTTTTCCCATTTTATACAAAAGCTTCGATTTGGCATTTTCTTGTCCCGGTGTTCCTGAAATGTGTTCTAGGGATATAAATCCCGGTTGCCATTCAGAAATATATTGCGGGTCTTGAAATAATTCAACCACTTTTTCTCTCGGCGCATTAATGATTACTTCGTTTATGTATTTCAGTGCCATATATTTTATTTTGTTTTTCAAGTCTTTCGACCAAGTTAATTAATTTCGTGATATGTCAAATAGCATTATCGCATATCTGTGTAGTTCTGTCAGTTGGGGCGGATTGGAAATGAATCAATTAAAGAACGCAGTCTGGATGAGGGATTCCGGTGAAAAAGTCTTCGTGATATGCCGTGTAAATACACCGTTTCATATTGCAGCTATCCGCGAAAATCTGGACATTCATTTAATTGATCAACATAGAAAGTACTTTGATTTTACTAAAGGTAAAGCGCTAGCAAAAATTCTTAATGAAACACGCTGTACTCATTTGATTATTCGAGATACTCGTGACATGAGTGTGGCTGTTATCGCCAAAAGAAAGAGCGATATGAAAATACATCTGTCTTATTTCATGGAGATGCAGCTTGGTGTCAAAAAAACTAACCTTTTTCATACGCTCCGCTTTTCTTACCTCGATCTTTGGTCATGTCCGCTTGAATGGCTTAAAAAGCAAGTGCAAACGATGACAAAATTCGAACAGGAGAAAATAAAAGTTATTCCCTCAGGTATTGAATTGCATAAATTTGAAAATGCTACCTCAAAGAACCAATCGCGAGAGTTACTAGAATTGCCTGTAGAAGCAAAAATCATAGGTCTAGTCGGTCGATTTGATCCGCACAAGGGGCAATTATTACTGCTTAAAGCAATGCAGCACATCAAAGATAAATCGATCCATGTATGTTTATTGGGAGAGCCAACAAAAGAACAGGGTAGTCGTTATTTTGAATCTATGCTTTCTGCCATTGAGGAAGGTGGATTGGTAAATCGTGTTTTTATACGTCCTTTTCGTCAAGATGTGGAAACCTTTTATGCCGCAATGGATGCTTTTGTTATGGCTTCTAAAGCCGAAACTTTTGGAATGGTGACAGTGGAATCCCTTGCATGTGGCACTCCAGTAATTGCCAGTAACGCTGGCGGTAGTCCAGAAATTTTACAACAAGGAAAGTTTGGTTTATTGTTTGAACCACTCGATGAGATGGATCTGGCCAGTAAGATTTCCGACTTTTTTGATAACCCGGATCAGTTTGTCAAGGAAGAACTTAAAGGTGAAAGTAAACGATATGATCACCGACAAATGATCGAAAAAGTTAAAAAGGAATTGGGAATATAGGCTTCTTTAAAAAAGGTTGTGGAATTTTCTAGATGAAAAGTTGACACAAAAAAAAATCCCGAATGTTATTCGGGATTCGTGGGAGATGAGGGATTCGAACCCCCGACCCCCTGCTTGTAAGGCAGGTGCTCTAAACCAGCTGAGCTAATCTCCCTAAATGGCTTCAGAAACCTCGTTTGATTTCCCTTTAGCGAGTGCAAATATAAAGGTGTTTTTTAGATTAACAAGCGCAAAAGTGAAAAAAATTAAAAAAAATCACTGACGAGAAAAAAACTTCCGAAAATCAAAATAGTATCTTCTTTATTTGCAGTGGATTGCGATTCTTTCAATGCTTCTTTCAATGTCACGTAAATTTTTGGTGCAGGATGTAATTTTTTAGCAATTTGTTCTAATTCTTGTCGATTCAAACTTCTTGGGTTTGAAAATGAGCATAAATTAACGTTAGCCGAATGAGGAAATAATTGAATAATTGAAAGAACATCTTTATCAGAGGAAGAACCATAGATGATATGTAGTTTTCCTTTGTTTATTTTTTCAATTGCTTTCAACGTTTGTTGAATACCAGCTACATTATGTGAAACATCGAGAATGGTGAGTGGTTGTTTATTAATGATCTGCATTCTCGCAGAAAAACCTGTGTTTTTGAATAAGTGATCGAGTCCCGGTTGAATGCTTTTTTCGTTTACTTTAAAACCAAGTTTATTTAATGTTTTAATAGTCGAGAGTACTGTTTTTAAATTTTGTTGTTGATATTCGCCCAAAAGCGGCATTTGATAGCGATTTGAGTCTATTTCCTCCTCTTGAACAAATAAAATAGGTGCGGTAAGCTCCTTTGCTTTTTGTTTAAATACTTTTTTGGTCTCCTGTAGATATTCACCGATAATTACCGGACGATCTTTTTTTATTATCCCCGCTTTTTCAAAAGCAATTTTATCCAGGGTATCACCTAAAAATTGCGTGTGTTCCAACGAGATATTCGTAATAAC
>JBFHIN010000093.1:0-7245 GCA_041596415.1 Crocinitomicaceae bacterium
AAAGATTCTACTTCTCTTTTATCTAAACCCAAGCGCATTCTTGTTCCACCACCGGCAGCACCACCTCGTAAGGAATTGATCACAACCCATCCTTCTGCTTCTGTTTCTGGATCTTTCCATTCAAATACAATTTCTGGTTGTTTATTCTCAAATCGATCAAGTAAATTTTTCATGCTACCATTTTTAGGAGCTGCAAATTTAATTTTTCTTCAGAAGAAAGAAAGCATAAAAGTGTTTTTTAGCGCATAGATGTGTGAAGGACGCCACTGGACAAATTGCTTGCAGCACCTGTGACACTGGCTAAGGTGTTTTCTCGATTTAATAAACGCAAATATCCCAAATAGGCAAAAATGATGGCTTCTTTGTAATCAATAATGTCATCTGAGGGTAAAATGATATGACCATTATAGTAGTGCTGAATTCGTTCGATTAAGAACTGGTTTTTAGCCCCACCTCCGGTTATAAGAACACTTGCTATTTCTTTATTGTTGAGTTGATTACTGATTTGGATGGCAATATGCTCAACCAAAGTTGCCATATTGTTCTCAATCTCCTTATCCATCTTTATCAATGGATAAAAATCTGATTCAAGCCATTCTGTACCCAATGATTTTGGACCATCTTCAGTGTAATATGGTAAATTGTTCAATAGGTCAAGAAGGAAAAAATTGATTGTTCCACTTTCAGCAATTTTACCATTCTTATCGTAGGAAAGTCCTTTGTGTTGAGCTAATGCATTAAGCGGTAGATTTCCTGGGCAAATGTCAAAAGCCCTTACAATTCCATTCTCTTTCCAACTCACATTACAAAACCCACCAATATTTAAAAACGCTTCTGCGTGCTCATGGAAAAGTCCGAAATCTCCCACGGGAACCAATGGTGCACCTTGCCCTCCAGCAATAACATCAAGTGATCTGAAGTCATTAATTACAGAAATTCCGGTATGAAAAGCCAATGTTTGTCCACACCCAATCTGTAATGTATAGCCTAAATGTGGTTGATGCAAAATCGTCTGTCCATGTGAAGCAATTAACTGGATTTCTTCCTTTTTTATTTTGAATTTTACTGTGAAATTATTGACGCAATCAGCATAAAATTTCCCAAGATCTTTATCAAGAAGGCAAATTTCGCTCACCGACATTGAACCGGAATGCATAAGTTTTTGCATTATTTCTTCAGGATATGTAAAGGTCATTTGATGTAGCAGCTCAAATTTATCTGACTGATCCTTTTCATGACTAAAGCTAACGTGAGCTACATCCAATCCATCCATTGACGTTCCGGACATAAGTCCAATGACCTCGATTTTTTCCATCATAAGAATTTAAGTGAAAATAAAATTATTCCACTAAATTTGCAAGCAACGAAAACGAACAATTTAAAGAATATAATATGAATTTCGAGTTAACAGAAGAACAAATAGCTGTAAAAGAAGCAGCAAGAGATTTTGCCCAAAATGTTCTTAAAGCCGGCGTTATTGAACGAGATAGAGATCAACGTTTCCCGACAGAGGAAATTAAACAATTGGCAGAACTTGGATTCATGGGAATGATGGTAGATCCAAAATACGGAGGTAGTGGTATGGACACTATGTCATACGTTTTGGCTATGGAGGAGATTTCTAAAGTTGATGCTTCCACTTCAGTTTGTATGTCTGTAAACAATTCATTGGTTTGTTGGGGACTTGAGAAGTTTGGAACGGAAGAGCAAAAAATGAAATTTTTGGTGCCTTTGGCAAAAGGTGAAAAGATTGGGGCATTTTGCTTGTCTGAGCCTGAAGCTGGATCGGATGCAACATCTCAAAGAACCACAGCAATAGATAAAGGTGATTATTATTTGTTGAATGGAACAAAAAACTGGATCACTAACGGATCTACAGCGTCTACATATATTGTAATTGCACAAACTTCTCCGGAACTTGGTCACAAAGGGATCAATGCATTTATTGTTGAGCGAGGAATGGAAGGATTCATTGTTGGAGCGAAGGAGGATAAATTAGGAATTCGTGGAAGTGATACGCACACCCTATTATTTAACGATGTAAAAGTTCCTAAAGAGAATAGAATAGGGGAGGACGGATTTGGTTTTAAATTCGCCATGAAAGTACTTTCAGGAGGAAGAATTGGGATTGCAGCTCAGGCTTTAGGGATTGCCGGAGGAGCTTTCGAATTAGCAACGGCATATTCTAAAGAAAGAAAAGCATTTGGAAAGGAAATTTATAAGCACCAGGCAATAGCATTCAAGTTAGCAGATATGGCCACTGAAATTGAAGCTGCAAGGTTGTTGGTATACAAGTCTGCTGTTGATAAGGATTTGGGAAGGAATTTCGACCAATCAAGTGCAATGGCAAAATTGTATGCATCAAAAGTAGCTATGGAGCAAACAGTCGAAGCCGTTCAAATTCATGGTGGATACGGATTTGTGAAGGAATATCACGTAGAGCGTTTAATGCGCGATGCAAAGATTACTCAGATTTATGAAGGAACCTCGGAAGTACAAAAAATAGTCATTTCAAGAGGCGTACTCAACGCATAACAAAAAAAAGCTAACAGAAATGTTAGCTTTTTTTTTAATACATTTTATCTTTTTTACTATTGTTTCTCCAGCCGGCGTCGTACTTGCTGTCTGTGAAATAGATAATTAAATCTGCATCATATTTGCTGCTTACAAAAAAGATTTTCTTCTTAGCATCATATTTACTAGAAGCGAAAAACCATAATCCTTTATTATCCGTAGCGTCGTATTTAGATGAGCATTTATACACAACAAGATCAGCGTCATATTTAGAGGAAGCAACAAATACTTTCACGTCGGCATCATATTTCGAGTCACAAGAGTATACTACTTGGCCATAAGATGTGCTTGCCAATAGTAATGCGCTGAATAAAATTGCTTTTTTAATATTTTTCATAGTTAGTAAGTAAAGAAGTTGATAAATAGAAGCACAATTTAATTCAAAATCAGATTATTTCATAATAGATTTTTCAATTCTTCCAATTTGATGCCTCTGGAACCTTTTAGCAAAACAAATTGATCTCTGAGCTTATTATTTGTAAAGAAAGTCTTGGCTTCATCAATAGATGTGAATTGTTTTAAAAAGTTGGTAGATGCTACATTTTTAAACTCTTTGCCTACCGTATAGGCATTAATGGAGAGTTCTACTAAAAGATCGGCAATTGCCTGATGCTCTTTGATAGATTCATCACCCAACTCAAGCATATCGCCCAAAATTGCTGTTTTATTTTCTGCATGGATCATGTGGAAACTTTCCAACGCAGATTTCATGCTGGTAGGATTTGCATTATAACAATCCATTATTAACGTATTAGCTTCGGTTTTTTCCACCTGGGATCTGTTATTAACAGGTGTATAATCCTCCAATGCTTTAGAAATTTCGATATCCGATACATTAAAGAGTTTACCAAATGCTACAGCAGCCAGATAATTGTAAAAGTTGTATTTACCGACCATTTTTCCTTCCACAAGTTGCTCGTTAGGGTCGTCCGAAGTGTGCCAAACAAAATGAACGAAAGGAGTGAGTCGCGTTAAAACTCCAATAATGTCTGCTTTTGAAGTAGTTCCGTACGAAAATTTACGAACATCTCCTGGTAGTGCATTGATCAATATTTCATCGTCTTGGTTGTAAACGATTGTTCCTTTGTTCTTTTTCAAGGAAGTATACAATTCACTTTTAGTCAAAAGAACACCTTCAAAGCTACCAAATCCTTCGAGATGAGCTTTCCCAATATTGGTAATTATACCGTGAGTAGGTTCTGCTATACTGCAAAGCTCCTCTATGTCCTTGAATTTATTTGCGCCCATTTCAATGATTGCAATTTCATGGGTAGCATTGATTTTGAGTAGGGTAAGTGGAACACCAATATGGTTGTTCAGATTTCCTTCTGTCGCAAGCACGGAGAACTTCTTGCTTAATACTACATTGATAAGTTCTTTTGTACTCGTCTTACCATTACTCCCGGTTATGCCAATGAAGGGAATGTCAAACTTATTCCGATGATGTAAGGCGAGCTTCTGTAGAAATAATAAGGCATCGGGAACATAAAAGATACTTGATCCATTAGCATATTTTTCTTCGTCAACAATTACATATTTGGCGCCCAATTCAAGGGCCTTATATGCAAATTCGTTTGCATTGAAATTTGGACCTTTCAAGCAGATGAAGAGACATCCTGCCTCGATTTTTCTCGTATCGGTACAAACCGTATTTGATTGATAAAAAAGATCAAAATATTGTTCCATATGTTTTGAATAAAAAAAAGCCCGATTAACGGGCTTTTAAATTTATCTAATTCTTTTTCTTTTTCTTCTTTTTCTTTTTACCGTAGTTCATTCCTACCGGACTTCCAACTCTGTCCATGGCACATCTAAACCCGATAGTACAAGTCGATTTGTCTTCATCAAGGAATCGTCTGTTTCCGGCAACTAACCAGTAGGCCCTGTCTCTCCAAGAACCACCTTTATAAACACGTGACTTATCAGATACCAATGTTGTAGGCCATGATGTACGATCACCTGGTTTAACTTGAGCACCATTCAATCCGAATTCTTCGTGCTGGTTTTGGTACATAATCAAGTTAGGATCACGATTTGCTTGATTGATCGCGTTCTTACGATCATCATTTTCATAATAGATCGAACTTTCAATGTCACCATCTAAGTAATCTATGTAATCATCACGTCTGTAATTTAAACGTCCGATATTTTCTTCTTCCGTTACATTACGGTACTTTAATTTTCCTGGAGTATCCGTTATAAACTCTGTAAAACCTTCTCTCAACATAGAAATGATCTCAAAGGCATACTCTTCACCATCCGGCCCTGTTCTCAACTCGTCAGCGAAAATACCATCAAACAAACGATCCTGAATTAATGTAGCCGCTTCAATGTCATACTTGTCATTTTTAAGCGCGATTGCATCATCCAATACTTTGTTGATTTCTCTTAACAAACGCAATTCAATTGAATCCTTGGTCTTCTTGTGAGAAACGTAGAATGGATCCGGAGCATAACCTCTTCTTGTAGGGTTTCTTGATGATACATTCGAAGAAAGTCCAACAGGAATTACAGTATCATTTGGATCGTGCTTATCAGCAGAAATTCTTTGATAACGAATACGCTCAAATTCATTAAGGTATTCTTTCATTCCGTGAACGTCATAAGATACTTGCTGATTTTTAATATCAACAACACCCTCGTTGTTCAATAGTTTGGTCTTAAATACGTTCCCTCTGAAAGGTCTGAATTCATCAAAATCTTCAGATGATAAAGGACGATAAACATCGAGCACCCATTCTGAAACGTTACCGGCCATGTGGTAAAGACCGTAGTCATTAGGCCAATAAGATTCAACAGGAGCAGTAACGTCAGCCCCATCATTCAAGTTACCTGCAACCCCCATGTAGTCACCACGTCCACGAACGAAGTTCGCACGAATTGCACCTTGGAATTGTTCGTCGTCATTTCTAACCCAGTGACCATTCCAAGGATAAAATCTTCTTTCGGTTATATTTTCTGTTCCAGGCTGTAAATTTCCGATCAACCCAGTAGCAGCGAATTCCCATTCAGCCTCTGTTGGGAGACGGTAGCGAGGTAAAAGGATACCATCCTCCATACGAACAATTCTTGTCCCTAATTTTTTTCCTTGAACGTTAGATGGATTTAAATCTTGTACATTTTTGATTACGGCCTCTTCATATTGACCAGCAAAATAAGCATCTGTATTGAATGTGTTTTCATCTCTTTGATCAACATTCCAAGCAAGGATTCCCTCACGAACAAGAATATATTCATTAACACGGTCAGTTCTCCACTTACAGTAATCATTTGCTTGCAACCAAGAAACACCAACCACTGGATAGTCTCTGTACGCCGGGTGTCTCAAGTAATAATCCACGAATTTCTCGTTAAATCCAAGTGGCGATCTCCAACAAAGTGTGTCAGGAAGTGCATTTTTGTACACCATTGGGTAGGTCTCATAAGCACGAGAAATCCAATACAAATATTCTAACCAGTGGAAATTAGTCACCTCTGTTTGATCCATGTAGAAAGATGAAATTGTTACACGAGTAGCACGTGAGTTCCAATCATACATAACATCTTGCTCTGTTCTACCCATTGTAAAGGTACCACCCTCAATAAGTATTAAGCCAGGACCAGTCTCCTGATCAATAAAAGGAACTTTCTGGAAACCCCCAACTTTTGGATCGTTGTAATTCCAACCTGTAGAATTTGAAGATTCTCGGCGACATGAGGATAATAAAATTGTTCCTCCAACAACAAGCGCAACTAGTTTTAGTAACTGCATATTTTTGAATTGATGTTTCATAATATTCACCACAAATTTAGTCTTTAAACGTATATGACGAGAAAAGTTACATTATTTTTTAAAACGAAGGACAAGAAATAGTTTTGAATGAAATCGGTTTGGATTTACAACTTAAGTTTAATCCTAGTGAGATTTCATGAGAACCACCTGATACTCCGTTATTTAATTTTGATACGGTTACATCGTAGCTGTAACCTACTTTGAATTTACCGGTGTTTACACCAATGGTAAGGATAAATGCGTCTCTATTTCTGTACCATGCTCCCACGTTAAATGAACCGTACTTCACGTATGTACCAATATTTAATTCTTGAAATCCGTTTTGGTATTGGTAGATCACATTTGGCATGATCGAAGTGGAATTTGAATACTTTGATTTTGAACCTAACTGTATCTCAGCACCCATGTGTCCTGTGAAACGCATAGGAAGAGGCGAGTTACCGATGATCATGGATTCGTTAGGTGTGTTTAAGTGATGTGCAGCAAAACCTGCGAAAAAATGTTTGTTAAATACAACCGCTCCGGCTGATGCATCAAAGAAACCTCTTGATCCCCCGCGTGGAACATCGCCTGTGGCATAAATAAAGCCTCTTCTCGGGTCGATCATATCGCCGAAGGTCAACTTATCCCAATCCAAAAATTTCTGGTACCACGAAGCACGGGCGCCAAACATCATTTTCCATTTTCTTCCTAAAGTAAGGTGATACGAATAGATCAATCCTAACATAGAAGTATTGATGGTTCCTTGTCCTTGTTGGTCGTGAGTGGCTAAAACACCGATTCCACCAGAAATATTTTTAAAGTATTGGTCGTAGGATGCACTGTATGTTACATAATTACCTGACAACTGTGGCCATTCGTTACGATAATTTAAGGCAAATCTTGGACAACCGTGTGAA
>JBFHIN010000094.1:0-7194 GCA_041596415.1 Crocinitomicaceae bacterium
AGGTTTATTGCAACTTTCATTAATATCGGGGTAGGCGGATTAACGCTTATATTTCTTTAGAATATAACCAACTCCTATACCAGTTTCAAACTCTACCCCCATGAAAGGAGTTCCTGTCCAATATCCGGACTGACCTGCTTCCATGGGTTCCGGATAATAGGGATGGTAATAACTAACGCCCAAATTTAATTGTGCGAAAAAACGTCCGTCTTTTCCTAAAATTCTTTTATACCCCGCTCGTGTTGCAAATCCAATTGCATGATAATTGTATATTCCTTGATCACGTTTGAATTCTTGATCAAAATCTAACCCATTCCATGTGGTTACCGACCATAAGAAATCATAATTGTCTGATAACCTTAAATGCTCCAGGTCAAATCGTATAAAAAACCAATCTTTATCGTACCGATTAAGACTTCTGTTCAAACTTAAATATGTACCAATTGCCCAGCCCATAGTTCTAGTTTTGCCACTGATAAAATCTGCGGAACCTTCTGATGGATGTTCTAAAGGGCCATAAGGGAAAGTATAAGATGAACTGCTGCCATGATTTTTTACGATGTTTAGATCATAATCTATCGTTGGATAATGAAAATCAGTGAGTGATCCGGTTTTAGCAAAACCTCCAAAATGAACCAGATCGTTTTTCTTTTTATCTATAACCAATGCTATCATGGTTTTTTCTTTACCATACAAACCATCAACAGATCCACTAATTTGTGTGTAACAGTTATTTACGATTGTCAAAACAATGAATAAAATAAAAAGGTGGTGTATTGGGGAAGGATATTTCATTTGGTTTTTTTACGTCAAACGAATTTGCACTCTATTTTGTTGCGCCTCACTGTATTCTATATTGCTAAAGGCGCTTAACAAACAAAATATTTATGCGCTTTTTCTTATTTGGTGGTATGTGTATTAATTTTTTGAGTTTTAGCCGTATCTAGTGATAGGATGAGTTTTTCATTATTCACTAATTCATACTTATATACATATGACTTAGACTTTGATATGAGATAAATCAAATTGTTTTTAGGGTCAATACTGTATTTCAATTTACCTAGAACACCAGAAAATTCATCGAAAAATTCAAATTTGACAATGTTATCATAATTCTCTCTTGTAAATTCTAAGCCAATATGATTATCAGACTTTTGACAGGCTGAATCATTGAATGTTCGAGTAAATTCATAAATTAATGAATCATTTTCAGTCATAAATGAATTTCTTTGTTTAGAGCAATAAAACCAATCGTCTGAAAATTCTTTTAACAAATCTGAAACATTTTCCTTTCTATAGGTATAGACAATCGAAATTGACGTATAACCCAAATCATTGTTTATAACTTGATAAGATTTAATAATCAATTCATCTATGGTGCATTTAATGATTTCATAAGATTCCACTTCAACCAATTTCCTTATTTTACCCTCATATAATTTGAGATAATTTGTGCGCATTTTCGAATCATATTGAATCTTGTATGAAAAATTTCGATTACGCACATAATAGCGCAACGTAGAATCGTGATGATTGTATATAGAATCAGTTGTAATTGTAATTTTCTTGTTATGGATTTCTTGAGATATAAACCTATTGGTATCTGAAAAGATATTATATCCATCAACAATTTCAATTTGAGCTAAATGCCAGTCTCCTTTTATTAAAGAATTGAATGATTCATGATTGTGTATTGCATTTCTATCATTGTTTTGAGCAAACAAGGTTGGCAATATTAATAGAAATACAATTATTAGTTTCATTTTCTTTTAACGGATTTGGTTGCTTGTGTTGCACCTAACGTTTGGCAGCCATGCTATCGCTGTGTTCTTAAAGATAAACGATTTCGTTGAAAATTAATTTGGCAGCGCAGCACAGGTGCTGTTATTTGTTCTTAATTATTGTTCTGGGGCGTTTTGCTTCCCCCTGAGTTTTGCAATCATGAGAGAATTATTGTACGCGCAGTCGTTGTCAAGATGCTCTTGAAGAAATCTTTTTATCTGTTGCAGTGATTTGATCTGCTCATTAGTCTGCTTAATTTTCGATTGAATCAACTTTTCCCTATCCTCAATATTTAATTCATTATTTACTAGTGCGTCGATAATTCCTTTACATTCGCTGAGCTTTAAACCAATACGCTTCATTTCTTTGATCAGCCCAATACGATAAACGTTCTCTTCGCCGTATTCTTTGTAATTATTGTATGGATTGGGACGAGTAACATTGGTTAAAAGTCCAAGTTTCTCATATAGCCGAACGGTGTCTTTCGAAACGCCCGTTTTAGAAGAGATTTGACCTATTTTCATAAAAAAATTCACTTTTTATTTGACCGTTGACCTATGTCCACTGTTTATATTTGTGAATATAGGTTTAAAACAAAGAATATGAAAATCACAAAAAAGACGTATGTATCTCAAATTCTTAAGGAATATGGTGATATAGCCGAAGTAATGGAGATGTTAGGTGTTAAAAGGGTAGGTAGCTATGGATTTCGAAAATTCTTAACCCGTTTTATTACAGTACGTACAGCTGCATTCATTCATCGTGTCCCACTCGACGAGTTTATAGACAAGCTTAACAAAGCAATATTTGCGAAGCAAAAGATGAATGACAAATAGCACTCCTTTTTAGTAACGCTAATGTTTCGCAACTAAAAAAGTTAGGACTTTTTCTTGAGCGCGTTAGTTGTACTCTCTTTAATGAGAGGTGTTAACACTTAAATAATCATTCTTTAATGATTTTACTGGTCCATTTTTTCTCATCCTGATACAAATTTATGATGTACATCCCCTTTGGAAACTTAGAGATATCAATTTGAGTTTTTTCAGTGGTTCCATAGATTTTTGGTCCTTTTAGCGAATAGATTTCAATTTGGAATTGTTGATTGGGAATTGGTAGTTTCAATTCTATAATTGAGACTGAGGGATTAGGGAAAACAAAAAGATTCTGAACTATTGGATTTTCGTTAATACCTGCATACCCAGTTCTGTATCGCAGAAAAATTTCATAAATACTGCTGCTATTCCGCTGATGGTAATATATTTTTTGTTTATCACTTGTTGGAGTTGCCGCTTCTGGCGTAAATCCCGGGTTGGAATGGATAATTGAAGGCGTACTGAATACATCACCGACCGAATTTCTTACCGATACGCAGATTTCTGTGTTGTTGCTACCTTTTAATAATCGAGTATAAAAAAGTTCAAGCCCGTCTACAGAAACCTGAGGAGCGTAGATGATATAATTTGTGTCATTAATGTTTGAAAAAATAAGATCTGAATTTGCTAGTTTATCGAATATTGTGTCATTTACTTTTTGCGCGACACCTAATTTAGCGATACAGGGCACAACACCGCAATCCATTGGATTGAAAAAAGCATTCGAATAATAGAGTCGATCCCCTTGGAAATTTATGGCAGCATCAAATACCAACCATCCTGGTTGATATATATTGAATGTGCCATAAACTTTACTAATATTGTTGACATTACCAACTGAATATACTCCTCTATAAATAGTTTCAGTTTGAGCGGGGAAATTCCTGAGTGAGGTCCAGAAGAAGTTTGAACCCATATCAATTGATGCAACCGCGTCAAGGTGATTCGGAGAAGGATCTATTGTTCCATCCACTTCTCCAGCAAAATTAAACGTGCTATCGTTAACTTTTAAGGCATAGTAGAGGTTTGTAGTATCTGCAGAATTTAGCGAGTTAAAAAAAAGCGTGTTACCATCTGTAGAAATGAATGGTTCCATTGCATCAAATGATAACCCATTGATCGTAACCTTTATTTCAGGGCCAAATAACGGATAGTTTTGTGAGGATACAAAGTGACTCGTTATCAGAAAAACAATGCGTAAAAAATTCTTGGCTGCGTTCATTTCTTTTTCGTATTTGATTTGGCGCTAACGGTTTGTGTTACACTATCGGTGCAACTTTTACCCATAAGTTGTTTTACGAAGATAAGCATAGTTGAGTATATACAAAGCCGTTAACCGAAACGTGGAATTCACTGGGGTGTAGCGTTTGTTATAATCATATTAAACTTCTTTTTACCCACACTTTGGAATTATAGACGTATATTGACCATAAATTAACTAAGACTAGTTCAACTTCCTCTCTCTTCATTTGAGTCGACATTAGACGGATCTTTACTAAAAAAGTATGTTTACGCCTAATGAAACTTTTGATAATCCTATTCTTAATTTGGCCTTGTAGCTCATCGGTCTACGCTCAAATTACTACAAAGAATCAAAATAGAATTGACGAACTCTATCCAATTGCGACGAACCCCAAAAAAGCAATTGATGAACGATTAACAGCCTATCGAGGATGCTGTTGGCTATCTGCTTACCAAGACTATATCTTGTGCCTAAAAATAAGCTCAGAGTTCTATACTCTTGCGGTGGATAAAAAAGTCTATGACATGCAAATATCTGCACTGCACTATAAGGGGCATTCGTTGATGATGCTGGGTCAATTGGATGCTGCTAAAATTTCATTTGATGAAGCGCTGACCGTTGCAAAAGAACAAAGCTTGATCAAAATGGAGGCAGAAGCTTTTGGAGATTTGGGGAATTTATGGGTAAAGATGGGAGAAGTAAATCAGGCACTTAGTTGTCATTTGAGGAGTGATAGTATTGCAAAGAAGCACGATTTAAAAATAGCGACCGCGAGAGCGAATATAAATATCGGAGAAATTTATGAAGCCAAAGGTGAATACAAGAAAAGTTTAGAGGCCTTCCGTAAGGCGCTGAAAATTTGTGAAGAGAATCGGCTCGGTGGATTTCTCTCCTCGATTTATGAGAAATTGGGCGACGTAAATCAGTCGATAGAAGAATACGATTTGGCCAAGCGTCACTATTATTCGTCGTATCGTTACGCCGTAAAATTTACAAATGTTGGTCGCCAAATTAGCTCAATGCAGAGCTTGGGTGAACTATATTACAATCTGAATAATTTAGACAGCGCAAAATTCTATTACGAACATGCGATCAAACTGTCGAGAAGTAAGCAGATTCCAGATTATGAAGCAGCTCTCCTGGCTTCGATTGCGCGATTGCATCTGGATAATGGAGAGTTAAATCAAGCACGCTCAACTATAGAAGAATCATTGAAACTTTATAGTTCGCGCGAAATCTTCGAAGATAAAGACAACACTTTTTACATCGCTGGTGAAATCTATTATGCATTGGGAATAAGTCAATTATGTCTAAAATCGCTGGAGCAAAGTTATGCGCTCTCGTTCGAATCTGGAAGCCTACTCATCCGAGAAAAATCATGCCGATTGCTGGCAACGGTCTATAAGGAAACGGGTAATTACCGATTATCAACAAACTTTTTTGAGGAATATTTACTCTTAAGGGATCAACGAAGAGGTCAAGAGGATGTAAAGGCAATTCTTCGATTAAATATTCAAAAAGAATACTTGGAGCAAGCAATCACTGACAGTATTCAGCAACATAATCGGATTGAGCGAATAAATCTCGATCATGAACAATTCAAAGAGCAAGAACACAACAAGAAGAACTTCATTTATTTTGGAATTTCTGTGCTTGTATTGATTTTGGCGTTTGCTATTTATGCGTTATGGATCCGCAGGAAGCGAACAAGATTGCTTCAACATAAAAATTCAGTTATCAGAAGAGCTTTAAACGATAAAGAAATATTGCTTAAAGAAGTCCATCACAGGGTGAAAAATAATATGCAGGTTGTATCATCACTTCTATTTCTTAAATCGAAAAGCACTGAAAATGAAGCTGCAAAGGATGTGTTGTTGGACAGCCAAAAACGGATCGATTCTATGCTATTGGCACATCAAAAAATGTATCGGAACAACAATTTTGAAGAAATAGAAATCTTAGAGTATGTGAACGATATTTTCCGAATGCTTCTTGAGCCAATTAGAAGAGAACGTGACAGCTTTAACATCGTTAATGATGGAAAAATTTTTCTTCAAGTCGAAAAGGCACAGGCCCTTGGATTCGTTATTCATGAGCTCGTAACCAACAGTATTAAATACGCTTGGCCGAATCAGGAGACTACAGCTAAGTTAATCGAATTGGAATTTATGGTCTCGAAAGAATCGATTGGCTTTACCTATCTCGACAATGGAGTGGGTATACCTGACAAAATTGAAATCACCAAAATAAATTCTTTTGGGTTAAAAATGATAAATTCACTCGTCACAAAACAATTACTTGGTACTATCGAAATTAATGGGGAGAGAGGGTTGAGGATGGAAATAAAATTTGGAAGATGATTAAGAAAAAAGTACTTGTAGTAGAAGATGATGTATTTATAGCGGAGCAATTGAGTCTAATTTTGTCGGAACTAGGTTATTGCGTGGTCGGAATCGCTTTTACTAAGGAAATGGCCATCGAAATCATCAATGAAACCCCGCCTGATTTGGCTATGTTGGACATAAAAATGCATGGAATTAATCAAGGTTTTAGTGTTGCAAATTATCTAATAGAAAACGGCAATATTCCCTACGTGTTCGTAACTTCCTTCGCGGATAAAGAAACCTTAAGCGAGGCATCGGCATTAAATCCAGTCGCTTACATTGTAAAACCGTTCAGAGAACAAGATATTTATTCCACCTTGGAGATCGCATTTTCGAATATAGATAAGAAAAAAACGCATCTCACACTTAATTCAGATCGTGGAAAATTTAAAATTCCTTTCACAGAAATTCTGTGGATCAAAGCAGATAATAAATACTTAGAAGTGAAAACAGTAGATGCCAATTATTTGTATAGATCAACCCTGAGTGAGATCACCAATTCGTTGGATGCTTTAGCGTTTTGTAGAGTGCACAGATCCTACATTGTAAATATAGATCAAGTAGAGCTTTTTAAAGGAAGAATACTGCATGTAGCTGGACTTGAAATCCCAATTTCTCGATCGTATTTTCAACCGTTTAAAGAGATGTTCGAGAAGAGATAATTTTAGTTTTTCCATACCCAATAACTGTAAAAAGGTCACTCAATTGCGTGACCTTTTTTCGTTAAAAATAACCTCAACTATGTTACTCACACCGTAAAATGGTTCATTCAGGACATTTTTTTTTAACTCCCATTATTAAGTGATATACTCGCCAAAAAATGACACAAAAAGTATGAAGAAACATATCTTAACATTAACAGCTCTTGGTATTGTTTGCTTCGTGAATGCACAGGAAGTTGTATCCACGCAAG
>JBFHIN010000095.1:0-7157 GCA_041596415.1 Crocinitomicaceae bacterium
CTCTATTTCAAGGAGCAACGACTTCTTTATGGTGGTTGCTTTATTAAAAGTTGTGAATCTCAAGGCTTAGGAAATTTATCCGATGCCGATACATCCTCCTGGAAAAAAGCAATGAAAAAAGTAAAAAGAAAATACAAAAACGTTCAATACGTGATTCCCGGACATTTTGGCTGGAATTGCAACTCCTCTGTTCAACATACACTGACATTACTAAGACTCAAATAAATTGTTAATAAACTGCCAATTTTCATAATTTTTGTTCCGTTTATTGCGAATAAGTCGTACTTTAAGGATGATGTTTTTAATTGTCTTTCTAAAAAAGTACAGGTACGAGGCTATTTTGATTGTGTCATTGTTGTTTGGATCAATGATACTGCGGACATTGGTTACTTCTCATTATGAATCTGAAAAGTTAGAAAAGATTAGACTTTTAAGAGAAAATCACGAACAAAATTTAATTCAAATACGAACGGGGATAAATGTTTACTCCACGATTGTTTCTTCACTTAGGGCTCACGTCAACAACTCCACTGAATTTCCGGATCAATATGAAATGCAAAAGTATTTGAAAGATCTTATTGATCAGATCGACTTCAGCGATTCCATTGTAGTATCTTATTTAGACACGAATCATGTATTTCAATACGTAGTAACACCTGATCAAATCGACCCTGCAAATCTCACGGGTAAACAACTTTTTGAATTTAGACCGACAAGTGAACGGAATAGACTGGATTCACTTCTGAGGACTGATAAAATCATTCTATTCAGACCTGTGAACTTAATGGAAGGCTGGTCCGGATTTCCATTCAATTTTTCAGTTAAGGACAAAAATGGCAGAATCATGGGCTACATTGCCCCAGTCATCAATACCAAATATTTGCTAAACTGTGCCATCAAAAGGAAAACTGATTCGCTTTTTGCCAGCCGTTTCTTTACGGACGATTCGGTTGATTTTACTCGGGAAGCCGTTTATGATGGTACTACCATTTACAACGTTAATCGTGACTCACAATATTACAAACGACTCAATGTTTCCAAAAGATCTTTCATATACTCTGACCTTAGCTTTTTTGGTTTGAAATTAAGCTTCGGAAGTGCATATATCAACGAACCCCAAGAGGATTTTCGTGTTGCTTTCTTAACTTATTTCTGGTTCATAAGCATTTGTATTTTTTGTATTGTCGTTTTCATTCAAATATACAGGATCAAGCGTCTTAACAACACCATTTTAGTTGCCAAGTCTGTCATTGAAGCAAAAAATGTGAGTTTGGAACAGAATGTAGAAAAAATCCAAACACTCATTAAAGAGGTGCATCACCGTGTAAAAAACAACATGCAAATTATTTCCAGTCTATTAAATCTTCAACGCAATGACACTAGAAATAAAGAGATCAGGACTGCACTTGAAGAGTCAAAAAGAAGAATTCAATCTATGTCTTTGGTGCATCAGAAACTATACGAAGCGAACGACCTTACGCTTTTGGATGCTGATTCGTATATGAGTCAGTTGATAGAACATATTGAAGATTCTTTTTCTGAAATAGAAAACAAACCCAAGAAAAAAATCAATATCCCAGCAGAAATCACTTTTGATATGGATGTTATGACTCCTTTAGGACTTATATTAAATGAATTACTTACCAATTCATATAAATACGCATTTAAAGACAGAAAAGGATCTATAGAATTAAGTATTAGAGAGCTTGATAACAAAATAGAATTAACCTATACGGATGACGGTCCGGGACTCCCGGAATCTGTTAATTTTGTTGAAGCTACAACGTTAGGGCTTCAATTAATAAATGTTCTTGTAGATCAGTTGGATGGGCAAATTTTCTATTCAAATGATGACGGTAGCACCTTTATCATTATATTTCCACATAAAAAAGTTAAGACTTAATTCCCTATGAGATCGACATTACTACTACTTACTATTTGCGCTTCACTATATGGCAATGCGCAACAAACAATTAATGGTACCATTCAACATGGTGGAATAACACGAAGCTATATTCTTTATATTCCGGCGATTTATTCTCCTGGAAATCCTGTACCCCTTATTTTGAACTTTCATGGTTACACCAGTAATTCGACCCAACAAATGTACTATGGTGATTTCAGAGGTATTGCAGACACAGCAAATTTCATCGTTGTTCATCCTATGGGAACCTTGGATGGTTCGGGGCAAACATACTGGAATGCAGATTGGGGAGGAACAGTAGACGATATTGGTTTCACGTCAGCATTGATCGACTCTATTGCTATGAATTATTCCATCAATCAAAACAGAATTTACAGTACAGGTATGTCAAACGGAGGATTTATGAGTTACACATTGGCATGTTCGCTTAGTAATCGTATTGCTGCAATTGCTTCTGTAACCGGTTCCATGAATTATAATCAAAACCTTTCTTGTTCGCCGCAACATCCAGTACCTGTAATGGAAATTCATGGTACATCTGATGCTACAGTTCCTTATAATGGTTCAGGAACTACCATTGCATCTATTCCAAATGTCTTAAACTTTTGGGCAACCTTTAACAATTGTACAACAACACCAATTGTCACTGCTGTTCCGAATACAAATACTACTGACGGTTGCACTGCGGAGCATTATCGTTATCCATCAGGAACAAATGGTGTTGAAGTTGAGCATTATAAAATCATCAACGGAGGACACACATGGCCGGGAGCACCTGTGGTTATTGGAACTACTAATTATGACATCAGCGCTTCGAAGAAAATATGGGAGTTTTTCTCCAAATATGATATAAATGGGAAAATAACAACCAATGCAATAACAGAAATAGCTTCACTGGAAATTGTACTCTTCCCTAACCCGATTAGCCATGGGCATAAAGTTTCAATAAAAAGTTCAGAACTAATCGATGGAATCGAATTTTATAACATGCAAGGAAATATCATCCCTGCACAAATCGTAGAGCATCAAGTTTTTGATCTTGGAATACTGAACTCAGGAATATATTTCGCACGGATCAACACTAAATCAGGAGTGAAAACACTAAGATTTGAAGTACTTTAAGTACTTGTTCCTAGTGCTGATTGATATGGCCCGGTTTTCCTTTTGGTATTGAAAACAACCAGTTGTAATAACCTACAAAATGGGAATTAAAAAAGCCCTTTTGATTGTACAATTTGTCAGGAAAATAAATAACGTTGGACTTTTTTAGACCTTTTACTTTAGATTGTGGCGCTACACCATCCTGCAAACAAGGGGCTTCATATCCAGTCATGTTAAGACGACTTCCGTATTGCCAAACCTCTTCCCACTCACCGACATTTACTTTACCGCTTTTGGCGTTTTCCGGGGCAAGAATATAGAAACCGCCAAAATTGATCTTACCCCTCAGTACATCAAGAATTCCTAAACTATAGGCGTAGCCCATACTGTGTGCAACAATGAACAAGGTATCGTTCACAGATCTGTTGGGTATTTCGTTGAACATTTGCAACAAATTTTTCCCCGCAATACGTCCATTACTTCTTCGATATTCAAAACCTTTCTTGTTGGATTCAAGGGGTAAAAGATCAATAGTTCTAATATTCTTTTTTCCCATCAAGGCAGTCCCGCTCAGTTCAGTAGAATAACAAATGTGCTCATTTTTATTGTCGCATCTTTTTGGGTACACTGAAGCAATTGTTGTAAAGTTCAACAGCGATTTATAGTTCGATGTACTTACGCTGAAATGTCCATCAGCATAATACGTATCCGAAGGATTAATTCTTTTATTAAACATTATATCCATTTGTTGCCAAGGGCGCCAATAGTCGTAACGATCAAAATCATAAACCAAATTACTTGAATTCGGATATTCCAGTCCTTTATTCATAATGTCCTCAAAATTCTCCTCGAAACCGCGCCCACTTGAAATCGGGCGATATCCATTTACCATAACAAGAATTCTTTTGGAAGGATCCTCTAAACGAATCTTAGAAGTAATGTCGCTGCCTGTATGGTTATAGACACGTTGTCTTAAAAGACTTCCCTCTTTATCTACAAAAGATACCACCATGTAATGACTAAGCGCTTGAGTCCTTAATCCTAAATTCGCTAAACGTAAATATTCACTGTCTTTTGAATAAGAACAGTTTAGCACATTCCCATTTTCATCTACTACGGCCTTAAAATAAAGGACCGGACGGTATTTTTTCATGTGCCATCCATCCTTGTTTCTTACTAACACCTCCGTACACATTTTATTTTCATAGGATGCTCTTGGATTTTTGTTCATGCGAATAAAATCTATCGCCTTTTTAAGCGAAATTTTGTTGAGTTCAATTACTTTTCCTTCGCGCACTACGAAACGATCAAGTTCTTTATCAATAATTTTGTAGGTTTGGATACCAAGCAATATGGCACTTGTATATATTCCTATTTTAGTGAACAAAACCATTAGAACAGGCTTATAGTATCTCTTTTTCAAATAGCGGATAAATCTAAAGCGAACAATATAAACTGCAATTAAAAGTAAGCCAGCAAAAAAAACATGTAAAAGCGTGAATCGCAAACTCTTAATCCTAAATAGGATAGTAAATAAAGGGTTGTCAATTTGTAAATGATAGGATAAAAAGTTCTTTTTATATGGATGATAAATGTTTTGAAGAAAGTCCTGTTTTCGAAGAATAATGTTGCCGTTTTCATCTTCCTCCCAAAAATAATAGGCTACACTACCATTATTTGTTTTAACGTTCTCATAGTTGTCGTAATATGAGAAACTGTGGGTAGCATTTCTTAAGTTTTCCCACTGACTATATCGCAAATGACTTCCGGTATATTGATCCATTAAATTCTCCGTAGAAAATATAGGTGGACCATGGTCACGCCAGCTATCTTCCAAGATTCCAATTCCATGACCCAATTGTCGTGCAATATTCAAACTAAGTAGACTATCATTTCTGCTCACAAAACCGATCGCTTTATTTTTAACCATATATCCGCGTACCATTGGGTTTACGAATCCCGGAACGATGAAGATATAATAGGCCTTTTTATCGGCAAAGGGAAATTTTTCAAAATAGGCATCCCTGATATCCTGCATTTGCCTGGTATAGCGATCATTTTTTGGGCTGGGATTATCTAATTTTATCGTATCATGGATTGGAGAATAATGGAATGTTGGTGCTAAAAAAAGTTCAACACTTAGATTAGCTTGTCTGAAAATCCTGTTTATTCGATCCGTCATTAACGGTACTGAAAGTCCAATGTCTTGCATGGGAACCAAAATTACGCGCTCCGATTTTGGATCATAGACTTTTACATTCAAGCTTGCAAAATGCGCATCTTTATAGAATATTTTTAATTGATAATCCCTTGACTTTTCAGGTAAATCAAGAACAAACACTAGACTATCGTCAGTTTTAAAAGAAATGTCTGTCGCCTTTCCATCAATTTCAAAAACCAGACTATCGGGGATTACCTTGCGTGAATTTATAAAGCGAAGAACCACCTCATCTTTTTGACCTTTACCAACTGATTTAAATGGAATCTGATATCCTTTAAGCCTTCCGTATAGTATCTCATCGTATTCGTTTTTCCAAAATTCATTTTCATAGGCATCAAATCCAAAATTCTGATTTGAGCTTACTTCAAATGTGGCATAGCTAAAACGTTGAAATCGTTGTGCGTGAGCAACATGGCTTATAAAAAGCAAAAAGAATAGAATAAGAAATGAATTTTTCTTCAATTGCATTTGTCAATGCTATTTGATCAATTTTATAAAAAGTTCACTATTCTGTCGAGCTGGAATAGAATTATAGCAGTTTTCCATTGAAATAGCGCTGAAATGAGGAGAAAAGTATTGCATATATTCTTGCTTATTCCCTCCAAATGGTGGGCCGGATTCAAATTCACGGTTAAAAAGCAAACCAACTAATTTACCTCCATTTTTAAGTAATGAAGCTGATTTTTCAGCATATGCAGGTCTAAGCGACGGGTCCAAAGCACAAAACAAAGTTTGCTCTATGATCAGATCATAGTTGCCTTCATGCGTAAAAAAGTCAGCAATAAAAATTTGATCCTTGGGGAAGTCAGGCACACGCTTCCCGAACTCTTTCAGTGGTTCTGCACTAAAGTCCAGAAGAAAAACATTCTTAAAACCTTTGCTCCATAAATATTCACCCTCGTAAGCAAATCCGCAACCAGGAATGAGAATCTTGAGCGATTTGTCGGTTAATTGATCAAAATAAGCCTTTAACGGACTTGAAATGGATGCAATATCCCATCCGGTATCCTGATGAATGTAACGGTCTGTCCAGTATTTCGACGTTAATTTTTCTGACATACCGAAAATTACAAATTAATCTGTAATGATCAGTTTTTTAGTGCTTATTCCATGTGCATTTTCAACCCTTAAATAAAGAATCGAAGAACCAAATCCCTGTAGATCAATTGTTTCTAAAATGCATGAATTCTTCTTCCAAACTATCCTTCCAAAGGAATCTAACAAGAACAAATTCGATTCAACTTGCAAGTCACAATAAACAAAACGTTGTGTTGGATTTGGATATACAAGCATAGCCATTCCATCTTCTGGTAGAGATAAAGGAGCCTGATGTATAACTCCTACGGCATCCAGATCAAATCCTCCCGAAGGAAATTCTGTTGGAAAAGGGTCGTTGATCAAATTCCCGTTTGAATCATATGTTCCGTAATTTGGATCAATGCTACCAATCGCATCTATTATTCTAACATATCGAACATGCTGTAGATCAAGTTGAGGAATGCCTGAAAGTTCGTTCAGATCGAAGGGCGTTCCGTATCCTTGCCTATATTTTCCCGCAAGGTTATGCACATATCTGCAATTTGAAAACGAAAAATTCGAAAGTTGACTATTTGTTGGGATTTCCGACACAGAAGGGAAACGGAAATAATTGAATCCATCAGAACTTACTTCCACATGCGCCAATTCCATGTAATGATCTGAAAACCCATTTTCAAAAATGGCAAAATCTGGTCCAGGTAAGTCAACAATAGCCTGGTCGAAGGTTAGGGTGGCAACGCCTGCATCACCCAAGGAAACGACATTAGAGCCATCACCTTGTGCCATGCCAAGGGCATAATCCAATTCACCGAAACTAGCAAAACCGGCAGAAGGATTTGCCACAGAAAGATATCCTCGAACGACATTGATGCC
>JBFHIN010000096.1:0-7136 GCA_041596415.1 Crocinitomicaceae bacterium
AGATCCCCAGATGTTTCTATCGTATTGAACAGATAACATAGTGGGTAACATGATTCGGAATGGTTTTTTCACCTTGAGTTGATCGATACTGGGTTGGTATTGGGTGAAGATCTCGTGCGTGTTAGTCTCATCTATGTTATCTACATCAGAATAATTAAGCCAGAAATAATCCTGGAAGTCGTAACCGGCAGTATTGACATTGTCTTGATTGAATTTCACAAAACCAATATCCATTAGTGAAACGCCAAGTTTGTATTTGTATGGAACAACACGACAACCCAATATTGGAGAGTTCGGATAGTAACTTGCTGCTTCAGATAACAATTTTTCATAGGTAAACCCTAGATCAAATCCCCAACCGCCTTTCAAATTAAATGTTACGTCACGTGAGTACATCAGATCAGATTGAAGATTGAAAAGCAATGCCAAACTATCATTGTCTACTAGAAAATCGAAATCATAAATATTGACAGCGGCGCCACCAACTGAAAATAACTTGGAAACACTTATTCCTCCCATGAACAGATTCCTTTTCTTCTTGAGGAAGGTATATGCATATGTTCCTTTTATCTCAGCGTATTGCAAACTTGTGATACGTACTTTTTGCAAGTTATATTCAATGTCGTGTTGAGGGGTATACGGAGGAACGCCGTTTTCAACGAACTGTGCTACATAATTCGGAATGCGACGCGCTGCGGTGTAACTTCTGAACGCAGTTTGCAACCCGGCTGCGTGATCTCCTTGGTTCCAGGTAACTCCAGGACCCGTCACAAAATTCCGATTATAGGCATGATAACGTTTTCTACCTTGTTTGTAAGAAATGTCATCTTCATTTAGATCCAAGGTTTCATTTTTAGCATCTAAGGCTATGGAAAGCCATTTTTGATCTTTTAAATAAACCAGATCATTATTGACATAAGCTCCTGCACCAACTATGTTGATATCCAGCCAAACTTTCGTGTCTAAAATGGAGGATGGATTAATGAATACGCTGTTGGTCGGGGTGAAATTGGAATGTAAAGACCCCGAGTTATATTGCGATAAGATTGCAATGGTAGTTTGAAACAGCAGTATGAAAGTTAAACAATAGCGCAATTGAAAGTATTGAAATCTTAAGTTAACAATTATCTTGGTTTTAAGATCAATGAAAGAAGGCTCGTTCTAATTTTTTTTGTGTTTAAACAGATTCCATTCTTATTCGGTATCCGTTATGTCCTCCTCACCGGGGAGCTCCAATGCCTTAACGGCTTGAATTGCGTTACCAGCTATACCGCGAATTGAAGCGTGCATGTCTATGGTATTTGATATCACTTTTTCAATTTGTTTTTCACGTTCTTTCCAGATCCGTGCCATGGCTCTTTTTTCACTGTCGAGTGCATTTTTCATAGAGGTGAATCCTTCCACGATGGCTTCTACTTGCATTCTGAAATTGTTACTGGTCAAATAATCGTAGAGCATGTGCATTTTATCCCCTTTGTTTTCTTGTGAACTTAATGCATTGCTCACTTGAACGATCGATTCGCGCAGCACTCCGGCAAGACCTTTAAATTCTTCATAGGTGCAAATCCAGATACCGTCTCGCAAACCCATACGTTCCATATCTCCCGGCATGGCTTCTGTTACAAGTACACCAATATCGGCGCTTTTTTCGCGCATGTCTGCCTTGAATTTTTCAATCCAACTCGGTTGAAAATCTTTAGTGCGTTTACTTTCGTAGTAGATCTTGCCACAGTTTTGAACAGCACGTGTATTCACGATCTGAATACAGTCTCCACCACGTGCTCCTTTCTTGATCTCCTCAATTGTATCCAATGGGAATTGGGTGCAAAGAAACTCTTCGATTGCTAATTCCTGAACTTCGCCTTGCAACTGCATGGATCCTTGTTCCTGCTTACGTTTCATCTCCTCTGTCAGCTTCTTTTGATCCTCAAGTTGCTTGTTTAGCTCCTTGATCTTCAATTCGTTTTTCTCTTCTTCTGATTTGCGGATTTTATCTCGTTCGCCCAGTAACAATTCATTCAATTTTTTTTGCGCCTCGGCCTCTGCTGCCAGTTTCACCTCTTCTTTTTCACGCTTGAGCTTCTCTATTTCGGCTTTGGTGCGATTTAATTCCTTGATCTTTTCACTTTTCTCTGATAATTCCTTGTTCATCTCTTCGATGAGCGTTGAATTTTCTTCACTTATTTTCTTTTTGAGCTCGTCCGTTAATTTGAGACGTTCTGCTTTGAGTTGTTGTTCCAGTTTTTCTTGAAAAAGCTGATTTTCTTTTTTCTTCTTTTCCTCAAATGCTTCTCTTTCCTTTTCGAAATTTTGCTGAGCAATCTTTTGCTGTTGCTGAAGTGCAGCGAATTGTTCTTGATATTTGCGCTGAATTTGTTCTTCCAATTGATGGGAGAGAATATCTTGAACATCGATAGAGGTTCCACAATTTGGACATTTGATTTGGGTTGAAGTGGACATAGTAATATGTGTGTATTGTTATTTTCTTAGATGAATTACGCAGGATCAAAGTTAACCATCCAATTGATCTTAAATTGGTCGGTAAGCATACCGAAATAGGCTCCCCAAAATGTATCGGCTATAGGCATAGTAATGCTTCCGTTTTCTGAAAGTTTTTGAAAGATTCGCTGCGCCTCTTCTCGACTCTCCGTATTGATTGAAAGTGCTATATTAAATCCAAAAGGAATTTTCGCCTCCAAGGGGTGCGCGTCTCCACCATAAAGTATGGTTTCATTACTTATGGGTAGGGAAATATGCATGATTTTATTTTTATAATCAGAAGGAATTTGTTCTTCCGGATTTTCAGATTCCGGCAAATCACCGTAACGATTGAAGTCGCGATATTCACCTCCAAAAACCGATTTGTAGAAGTCAAATGCGGCTTCGCAATTTCCGTTAAATGTTATGTATGCATTTACTGTTGGCATTTTATTTTCTAAATTAATCATTCTCATCACAATGGTTTTTAAAATCAAGATTTGATTGAAAAAAATCTTGGACTCATTGAATAAAATGGCTTACGCGTGATTGATTTCATACATTTCCTTAAAAATAGGCACTATGAAAAAGAGAGATTATACTTTAAGAATAGGATTGCTGATGTTTGCGGCAATTGCGGGTTTCTTTCTGCTGATGAAATTGTTTCATTTGGAGGAATACAATGAGTTACGACTTTTTAATTTTGTTATCGTTGCTTTGTTTTCAGTTCGATTAGCAAAACTCAACATAATTGAATCGGATAAAATAGAATATTTGGATGGTCTTAGAACCATTTTCTTTGCCAATGCAATTGCGGTGGTTTTGAGTATTATTGGATTAGTAGTGTATGTCCAGATATTTGATAGAGATTTCATTGACACTTTTCAGTACGGGTTTTTATATGCCGGAGATGTGTCATTAGGAAAGGTGGTGGCAGCATTATTCATGGAAGGAATGGCAAGTGCAGCTATCGTGAGTTTTTCTGTGATGCAATATTATAAAAATGTGAAAAGCAGCAGTAAAGGAGTGGATGCTTCGAACTAAAAGTTAGCCGACTAATAATTAAAAGTAAAAGCTATGACTATGAGTAAGAATTTGAATCAATTGTATGAGTCCGGAGAGAAGGAGTCTTTAAAGGGACATTTTAGAAATCTTGTGGTTTTGGCACAATCAGATGGGATGGTTTCCCAAGTTGAGTCTGATTTGTTAGAGCGTTTCGCTAAAAAATTAGCGCTTTCTTGGGATGAAGTAGAACGGATAGTAAGACACGAGGATAATTACCCTTTAATATTACCTGTTGAAAGGGAAGAACGATTGGAAAGATTCATTGAATTCGTACAACTTTTAGTAGAAGATGGCAACGTGGCCGAGGCCGAAACATTTTTAGCCATCAAGTTTGGAATAGAATTAGGATTTACTCGTGAAGAGATCGAAGAAGTTTATGAAACAATCCTGGTTGGATGCATGAACGATGAAGAACCGGAGTTGATCATTGAAAAATTAGCATAGACAAAAAGCAGAAGGGGAATAGCAAGAAAAGTTCGTTTATTGGTTATGGTTTTTAGGAGATAAAATGCGCAGTTATTCCTCTTTTGTTTATGTTCTTTCCTCTAATAATTCCTGACAGTTCAGGATTTTCTTTTTAATAGCAAAATGGATGTTGATAACATTGGTTCTATCTCCGCTGTACTGTCTTAATTGATGTAATGCGCATAAGTAATGCTCGAGTGCTTGATCATAGAACCCTAATCCGAACAATATATCACCCTCGTCAATGGATGTTTGATCCAGGTATTTGTAGTAGTCTTCCATAAATATATTTTTCATGCCAGAGATACTGAATTAAATATTAATATGTCCTTGAATTATTCCTTTCGACACTCTAATTTATCAAACAAACTTTCTGTCTTAAAGTTCATTTTACCAACCCTTCTTTTTTTTAATTCGTTTGAGATGATAATCAAGTAAAAATCTATTATGAAAAAGAATCTATTAAATTGTTTGATGAGCCTTTGTTTGATCTCAGGATTGAATGCTCAAATTAATTCAGTACCAGGACCACCAAAAAATTGGAGTGATCCAACTGCATGGGTTGGAGGAGTAGTACCAACATCAACTGATGTTGTGAATATTGTATCTAATAGTAATATTACAGTCGACTTCCCGCTCATCCACGATGCTGACATAAATGTTATGGGAGGAATGTTGGCGAGTAATAATCCATTAAATAATTTGACCCTAAATAACGCAAACTTATCATTAACAAATTTCTCCAGTGTTGTAAGTTTTATGGGCTCCGGTTCTGCTGTTCCAATTACAATCAATAATGGACATTTAATTAATGGGGGTGTTTTAATGTGTGGTACATTGACAATATCCTTTGCTTCGACTGGATCCAATTCTGTAAATAATGGAGATTTCATGGTTAGTGGGGATATGATTCTTTCGGGTACAGAACTTTTCATTAATAATCTATCCATGAATGTTTTTAATTTAATGAATATTGGAGCAGGTTGTGCATGGAATAATAACCAATCTGCCAATATTGGACGTGTGGTCAATGATGGTAGTGTTTCAAATGCATCCAATGTTACAATTACTGATTCGCTTCAAAATTCAATAGGCGCGAATTTTACCAGTGGTTCAAGTACAATTTCAATTGGTTCTCAATTGAATAATTATGGTTCATTTACATTGAATGACTCCATCGATGTTGGAAATAATTTTAATAATTATGGCACATTCACAAATAATGGGGGTGGATTGAATATTCAAAATGACTTCTACAATAATGGTACTTTGACGGGAAGCCTTAACGGCAACTATTATATTGCTAACAATAGCGAAAATGATGTGAGCGGGGCGATTAATGGAGATATTGATGTTTGCGACGCTACACTTTCTCCGGGGACTTATTTGGACATTGACAACGGTATGTCAAATATAGATTTTAACACTGTGGATTTCTGTTCGACTAATTTGGCAGGTGTTGAACAGGAAATGTTGAACAATTTTTACGTTTATCCTAACCCATTTAATGACAAGATAACTATTGAGAACGTCGAAAATTCAGTGTTAGAATTGTACGACATTGCAGGGAAATTGAAATTTTCAGTGCATTCAGTTAATAATACTATCTCCATACCAACCGAAGACTTGACTACAGGAATTTATCTGTTGAAAATCTCTAAACAAGGTGAAATTCATCAAGTAAAGCTTATTAAATAAATATCACTAAAATATTGAGTTAGGAAGAGGGGCAAGTGCCCCTTTTTTTATGGGGCGCGACGAAGCGAATTAATATTTATTGGAATATTGTTATATCTGTCACTCGGTTTAGGCATTAATTATGTAGTAGGTCTTAGCGAATCGATATATTGTCAGGATACTTGTTCACTTCCTAAAAGTATTTATACTAGTAGATTCTATTACCCTGACATTTATGTGATGTCGGATTCTCGTTTCCTTTCTACCACGTAAAATTGAGTTGTAATCTGCTTTTTACGGTGTAACTGAAATTTATCTTGGAGGCTGTATTTCGCACGTATTTATCCAATGAAACAATTCGGTAACGAAATGATCAGCTCGTTTATTGATCGATTCTGCATCAACAGGCTCACCATCAGCCATGTAATGTTCCTTTACTTTGGGTACAGGGAACATATATGGAGATACAAGAGCACCAATTTTCCACATTACGAATTGCAATTCAAGCATAACCTGATTACCTCCAAAACTACCACTTGAAACAGTTGCGATTGCAACAGGTTTTCTAACCCATTCACTCGTTAGTAGATCAATTGCATTTTTTAAACTTGCCGGATAGCCACCATTATACTCCGGAGTTACAATGATCACGCCATCAGCATGGTTGATCTTTTCTGCAAAATCCATACTCTTAGGTTCAGGATTCTTTTGATATTTTAAACGTTCTTGGAATAAGGGAAAATTATAATCTAATAGGTCGAGAATTTCCACATGTGCTAATTCATTAGTACGAATGTAATTTTCGAAAAATAGTGCCACCCTATGACTCGCACGTTCGTCACGGATGCTGGAAGAAATTATTGAAATCTTTTTCATATTATTTATTTTTTACGGTTAAACGGTCTAATTATCATACGCATACTTTGATTTTTTGTAAAGTACGCCGTTGTCCAGTTATACATGGTTTTAATTCTGTTTCGGTAGCTTATCATCGAAAACAAATGAACGAATAACCAAAGCATCCAAGCCAGCCAACCCGTAAAGTGAAGTTTTGGTTTAGGGATATCTGCAGCAGCCTTGTTTCTACCGATGATAGCCATTGCCCCCTTGTCTTTATAAACAAAAGGTTTTTGTTCACGATTTTCAAATTGTGCAATGAGGTTTTTAGCTAGATTTCGTCCTTGTTGAATGGCAATCTGCGCCATTTGTGGATGCCCTTTCGGAAAAGATGGGTCCGTAAGTTGCAAACAATTATCTCCTATTGCATAGATGTTTGATGTAGCATTAACTTTATTGAAGGCATCCACTTGCAACCTTCTTCCAGGACCATAACTTTCTTCCGGAATTCCTTTAAAAACTTGTCCGGTTACACCTGCTGCCCAAATAAGAATTCTAGAACGAATAGGTTCGTGTCCTTCTATATGTACCGATTCATCATAATAGTCAACCAC
>JBFHIN010000097.1:0-7038 GCA_041596415.1 Crocinitomicaceae bacterium
CGAACTGTAGTGGTGTAAATTGACGATCTGATGGAATCTGTCATTCGGATAAATTCCTTCCCCATTTACGGAAAGTTCCGGCTTTATTCGCTCTACGGTATACATATCGATCAAGCCCTTACTTTTGGATTGTGCCTTGCCCCTGAATACACACTCAAAATACGGTTCTATGTGTTTAAAGGTGTTTCCGGAAATGGTTACTTTTCCTGGCTCACCAAGCATCTCCATCCGTTGTGCTTGATTTACGGTCGACCCCCATATATCGTAGGCCAAACGTTCACTTCCGATTACTCCTGCAGTTACTTCTCCTGTGTTAATTCCTAGACGTAATTCCCAATAATCAGCATTGTTAATAATTGCTTCATTCTTTAACACTCGCATGTATTCTTGAATCTGAAGTGCAGCTAGACACGTGTCTATTGGGTTGGTATTGTTTCGAACGGGTACACCCCCTGCGCACATATATGCATCTCCAATAGTTTTGATCTTTTCAAGGTTGTTGTTCACAATGATCTCATCGAATTTGCTGAAATAAACGTCCAAACGACTTACCAGTTCGGAAGGATTCATGTGTTCAGCAATTTTCGTAAAACCAACAAAGTCGGTAAAAAGCACAGAAACCGTTTTATACGCCCGCGCACTGGCCTTCCCCTTATTTTTTAATTCTTCGGCCGTTGATTCAGGGATGATATTTCTCAGTAATTTCTCTGTTTTATCCTTTTCAATTTGCAATAAGCGCTGTTGTTCCACTACCTTATTTTTCTCCTCTTCCAGCAGTTTACGCTGCTTTTCTATTTTCTCACTCTGCAAACGTATTTCTCTTGTTCTTTCTGCTATTTTTATTTCTAAACGCACCTGGTCTCTTCTGGCCATCTCAATCCTGTTTCTAATGAACAATCGAATTCCAATAGCAATCAACAAAGCAACAATTAACCAGAACCACCAAGTGCCCCAAAAGGGAGGTTTAATATGAATGGCCAAAATTGCTGGTTCCCCCCATAGACCATCACCAATTCGTGCATAGATCTTTAACGTATATTTACCGGTCGCCAAGGAGTTAAAGCGCATTTCATTGTTGTTGCCTAATAAAAGTTCTCCTTCGTCAGTTCCTTCTAAAACGTACTTGTAGTTAACCAATTTAGGGTTGCTTAAGTCGGACGGTTGAAAGTAGATGGTAAAACTTCTCTGGCGATAACTCAACTCTAATACCTTAGTCTGCGAAATCGGTTTTGCAAGAGGTGAACCCTTTTGATTTGGTAACACCCAGTTTCTGTCTAATTTAAGTTTTGTAATAGTAACACCTACATTAGGTTTATTCAGCATCAATCGTTGCGGATAGAAAAAGTTGTATCCATAAATCCCGCCAAAATACAATTCGCCGGTCTTCGACTTCATGTATGCACCAAGGTTGAATTCATTACTCATTAAACCGTCAACTTCCGTGTAGTTTGTGGTTGTTTTTGTGACCAGATTAAATCGACATATCCCTTTATTGGTGCTTAACCATAGGTTGTGTTTTTCATCCGGTAGCACACTATAAACCACATTGTTGGGCAGTCCGTTCTTTCTTGTGTAAGACTTTATTTCTTTGGTTGCTTCATTCCAATACACTAATCCGGAACCAAAAGTTCCCAACCAAAATTCATTTTTTCCTGTTTGACAAATCGAGGTGATATAATCTTTTGAGTTCGCCAGTAAATTTGTGTTAAACTGATATGGTAAAATACTCACCTCATCATTGAAAGCATAGAGCGTATTTAATTCTCCCGAACTTGTCGCGAACCATATTCTGTTTTGTTTATCCTTATAGATCAATCGACAAATTCCGTTGGTAATTGTCCCTTTTGGATTTCGTGAATCATGTTCAAAAGCTTTCGCCGTCCTTTTTTCTAGGTCGACATATACCACGCCTGATTTTGTGCCCACAAAATATTTTTGATCCTTCCATTTTACAATACTGTATATGCGAACATGTTTTTTTGCTTCTTCAGGCTTTAAATAGTCAATCCTTTTAAAATCATAGGCGCCTGCATTCACTCTTAGTTCATATAGACCATCAACACATCCAACCAATAAATGATCCTTGTTGAGAGCTTCTAGGCTCAACACAGCTGATTCTGCACTTTCTCCCGTTAATGATTGTTTTTTTTCTCTATAAAATTGATCGAATTTTCCTGTTTTTCGATTGTAGCGTGAAACACCTACGTCTGTACCGATAAATATACAATCAGCCTTGTCGTCTTCTGCAAAACTCCAGACGTTTGGTGTGGGAATACCGTGCTGCAAGTTTCCACTTGGTCCAACACCTAAAAAACCTTGGTTTTTTGGATCAAAACTAGAGATCCCTCGTTGAGTTCCCACCCAAAATGTACCTGAATTATCGTAAAAAAGCAGGTTGATATCATTAAACAAAAGTGCGTGTTTCTGAAAAATATCCTCGGTACTATTGAAAATAGAACCGTCCTCAGTTATAGTAAACAGTCCTTTATTCGAAGTTGTGATAAACCAAGTATTATCCTTTTTTGAGTGAAATATGTCAGAGACACCAATGTAGCCAAATTCTTCGTCTAATTTAGCGAATCTGGGAATGCTTTGCTTTGTAAGTTGATCATATTCGAATACCCCCTGATTTGTACACAAAAGAAGTTTATTGTCCTCTTCTTGAACCATGCGCTGAACAATCACCGGTGTATTATTTTTACTTTTAATGACTACTGGACTTGCGACAGAATTAAGATCCTGAGCTCGAAAAAGACCCTTGTCATCGGTATTGATAAAGATCTCGCCATTTTTTGCTACCAATATTCGCGAGATTTTTCTAGTAGGAACAAGTGTGGCGTGTCTACCAAACGACTTTTTCTCAATATCGAAGTGCATTACTCCTCTTCCGCTGGTAGCTAACAACAAACGCGAACTTCCCTGTACAGCAATATCTTCTATCTGAAGCGCCGTTTTATCCTTTAGGCTATACGTTGTAAATTTTTCCGATGCCGGACTATAAACAGTTAAACCGTTAGTGGTTCCAAACCAAAGTTTGCCATCGCTAGTTTTTACCGAGCACTTTATATACTCACTCTCTAATCCTTGTGTTTCATCCGAGTTGAAGACTTGAAAATTTTTACCATCAAATCTATTCAGCCCATCTTGGGTACCTATCCAAAGCGCATGAGTATTGTCCTGAATAATTGAAGTGACTGAACTCTGAGATAGTCCGTCATTTATGGTATAATTCCTAAATCTATACGCGGTTTGAGCAAATGAAAAACTGTTTACCAAAAGTAAACTTCCGATAACAAGTAGTTTTTTCATTTTGTTCTTTCCGTAGTAATTTATTTTATCCCAATGAGCTGGGGTTTCCTACTTACCCCCCGCGTTTTCAGCATTTACAGTTGTGGCTTGTATAGCAGAGTTTTCAAGATCTCTATCAAAAATATACATACCTCCACCCTTCGGATCTCCAATTAATCTAATCTTGTCCAATACCGTTCTTGCAAGAGCTTCTTCTTCCAATTGCTCAGAAACATACCACTGCACAAAATTATGTGTCGTATAGTCTTTTTCTTGCAAACAGATGTCTACTAACTCACTGATACTTTCTGTAACGCTGATTTCATGTTCCAATAATAATTCAAAAACATTCACCAGATCATTAAACTCTCTAGGTGGTTGCTCAAGAGCAGGTATGATTGCTTTTCCTCCACGTTCATTGATGAATTTAATCAATTTCAACATGTGGAATCGTTCCTCATCAGAATGCATGTACATAAATTTAGCTGTACCTATCAATCCATTACTTTCAGCCCATGAGGCCATTGCCAGATAAAATTGTGAAGATGATGCTTCCTTTTGAATTTGATCATTCAATGCTTTTTCAACGCGTACATTCATTGTTATTATTTTTTACAAAGTTATCATATCCAAGCCACAAAAGGCTATCATTTTAAGGTTTATTTATACTGCCTACTTTTTGCTTAAATTAAGAAGTTTTCTTAAAATATACTTTATCTTCGTCAATATGTCAAAAAAGAAACACGGAAAAAGTACTAAACTTAAGCGAAGCCTTCAACATGTAATACGTCAGGTTTTCGAGAAGAATCCCGATTCTGTTCTTAATCATAAACAAGTGTGTACACTTGTCGACATCAAGGAAAACGCACTTCGTAAGTTAGTCTATGATATTTTGGAGGACCTCGTAAAAGAAAACATTCTTCAACGAAACGCTCACGGTGTGTACTCTTTAGCCATGAAAAAGGAAAAACTGGTTGAGGGAACGATTGACATGACAGCTCGAGGAGCAGGATTTGTGGTAAGCGAAGAACAAGAAATGGATATTTACATTGCGCCACAAAATGTTGGTCAGGCTTTGAATGGTGACCTAGTTCGTGTTCGCATTATCAAATATGGTAAAACAAGAGCGGAGGGGGTTGTTGTTGAGGTTCTAAATCGCGAACGCACACAGTTTGTTGGTACTATTGAACTACACGAGAAATTTGCTTTTTTGATTCCCGATAATGTTCGCTCAGGGACCGACATTTATATTCCGAAAGAGAAACTCAAGAATGCAAAGAATGGTGAGAAAGCATTAGTGAAGATTACCGTATGGCCAAAATCATCTAAAAATCCGTATGGTGAAGTATTAGAAGTTCTAGGAAAACCCGGATCGAATGATGTCGAAATGATCAGCATACTGACCAATCAGGGTATAGAATATAAATTTTCGGACAGTGTCATGTCTGAAGCAGAATTCGTAGGCCTAGAGCTCGATCAGGAAGAAATTACTCGTAGAAGAGATTTTAGGGATATCACAACATTTACCATTGATCCTGAAGACGCCAAGGATTTTGACGATGCTCTATCCTATAGAAAACTTGAAAACGGAAATGTTGAGGTTGGTGTTCATATCGCTGATGTTAGTCATTACGTACGTCCCGGTTCCGCAATGGATGCAGAAGCCCTAAAGCGCTCCAATTCTGTTTATTTAGTTGACCGAGTAGTGCCCATGCTTCCGGAACAATTGTCTAATATGGCTTGTTCTTTGCGCCCTAATGAGGATAAATTCAGTTTCTCCGCCGTTTTCGAAATGGATGAAAATGGAAAGATTTACAACGAATGGTTTGGAAAAACGGTCATCCATTCAGATAGACGCTTCAGTTACGAACAAGCACAAAAAATTATTGAAGGAGAAAAAGGCGATTTTCAAGAGGAAATCTTGTTTTTAGATAAAGTCGCTAAAATAATGCGAAAAGATCGCTTAAAAAAAGGCGCGCTAAACATTGAATCTGAAGAAATGAGATTCCGCTTAGATGACAGTGGGCATCCGACGGAAATTTATATTAAAACGCCAAAGGACGCAAATAAACTCATAGAAGAATTTATGCTACTTGCCAATAAAAGGGTGGCCTTCTTTGTTGGTGGACCAAAAAAAGGAAGAGATAAAGTGCCGTTTGTCTATCGTATTCACGACAAGCCAGATCCACAAAAAGTAGCTTTATTCAATGTCTTTATTGAAAAATTTGGGTACTCCATAGAAACAGATTCCTCTGAGCACATTGCTTCAAGCATCAATAAATTATTAGCTGACATCCATTATAAAAACGAATATTCACTTATTCAAACCATGGCGATTCGTTCAATGGCGAAAGCGACCTATGACACGGATAATATAGGTCACTATGGCCTTGCTTTCGAATATTATACCCATTTCACCTCCCCTATTCGACGTTACGCTGATTTGGTGGTTCATCGTATTCTTCAAGAAGAACTCACCAATAAAAAACATCGTTACGGCAAAGAATTGGATGATATCTGTAAACAAGTTTCGCGGATGGAACGTAAAGCAATTGATGCAGAGCGAGAATCCACCAAGTATTTTCAAACCATCTTTGTTCAGGATCATATTGGAGAGGTCTTCACCGGAACAGTATCTGGAATTGCTGAGTTTGGAATTTTTGTGAAAATGGATGAAAATCAGTGTGAGGGTATGGTTCCTATGAATGATATTCCTGGTGATAGGTTCTACTTTGATGCAGACAAATACCGCGTTATCGGTGCTAAAACGAAAAAGGAATACAACTTTGGTGATAAAGTGACTGTAAGAATTTACGAAGTTCACCCAAGAAAGCGCCAGATCGATCTAGAGTTGTTGCTAGACGAACAATAATTCCATTTTGGAAGAGCAAGGGTGTTTTCACTTTTTTATAACCTTAAACAAGCTTAATTTTGTTATTTAGGTCGTCTCTGTATGAACCACCAATTGGAATAACTTTTTTATCCTCTTCCAGAATTAAATTCGGGTATTCTATAGATGCTATTTTATCCAAGCGTACAATAAAGGATCTGTGTACACGAATAAAGTCTTCATGACCCATTTTTGATTCAATATCCTTCATTGTCGAATGCACAGTAAATCTTGAATCCTGCGTATGGATTACTACATAATCCTTTAACGCTTCGATATAAAAAATGTCTTTTGTTTTAAGCTTAACCAAACGATTGTTTGACTTAACAAAAATGAATTCCTTTGTGCTTTCCTTGCTTTCAACCAGAGAATAAAGCAGATCACGCTCTTTGATAATTTCCTGCTCTTTTTTATGCTTATAGATCGCCATTTCAATTGACGTTTGAAGATCAATCTCTTTAAATGGTTTAATTATATAACCATAAGGCTCCGTAATCTTTGCTTTTGCTAAAGTAGACTCATCCGCGTAGGCGGTAAGGAACACAACCGGTATTTGCAATTCATTTTTTATTCTTTCTGCTGTTTCGATACCGTTTATATCACCTTTAAGCATAATATCCATCAAAACGATGTCTGGTTTTTCTGCATGCGCTATTTCTAAAGCTCGCTCACCTGTTGAAGCGGCTCCGACAACGTTATAGCCAATTTTTTTCAAACTTTGTTGAATATCTTTGGATACGATAGATTCGTCTTCTACTACTAGAATATTCGTCTTTGACATAGTGTTTTTAAAGTTTGGCCTTATCAAAAGTAATTAAATATTTCGTTCCTTTTGACGTGTCCAGTTTTATTTGACCCTC
>JBFHIN010000098.1:0-7019 GCA_041596415.1 Crocinitomicaceae bacterium
CTAAGACACCACTTTCAAATTTGATAATTCCTGCGTTATGAATACCATCCATAGTCACTGTAACAGGGATTCCTTGCATGGTGTCTGAGTAATATTTAACATTCATCAAATATTTTCCGGCAGGTATTGCACTAATTCTGAATCTTCCATCTGCATCCGTGATAGCTTGGTATTTTCTATCTTGATCCACAATGAAAACTTGGGCGCCATAAATCACTTCTCCTGTTTTTTTAGCGACAACGTTACCTACTACTTCACCCGGAGCCCCTTGTGAAAATGCTCCTCCCGAAAAGATCAAAGCACAACATAAAATTAACTTTTTCATAATTATCATTTTTATATTTCCCTTTAGATGAACATGAAAAGTTAATTCCATAAAAAAAGCGCATCAATCGATGCGCTTTTTTCAATAGAAAATTTCAAAGACTACTCTATTTCCGCGCTAGAGCAAGGAAACGCACGGTCAACTTTTTTAAACAATCCTTGTAAAACTTTTCCAGGACCCACTTCAATTACTTCAGATGCTCCATCCTTGATCATTTGATTCATAGTCTGTGTCCAACGAACAGGTGCTGTCAACTGGATTAACAAATTATCTTTTATTGCCGCAGCGTCACTCACTCCTTTTGCCACCACATTTTGGTAAACCGGACAAATTGGATTTTTAAACTCCGTAGTTTCAATTGCCTTTGCCAACTCTTCTCTAGCCGGCTCCATTAATGGAGAGTGAAATGCTCCACCTACTTGTAATACCATCGCTCTTTTCGCTCCGGCTTCCGAAAGCGCCATACATGCTGCCTCAACCGCAGGCACTGAACCGGAAATTACAAGTTGTCCCGGACAATTATAATTTGCAGGTACTACAACACCTTCAATTTCAGCGCAAATTCGCTCGACCACTTCATCTTCCAAACCTAAAATAGCCGCCATTGTTGAAGGCTCCTTTTCACATGCCTTTTGCATGGCCAAAGCACGTTGATGAACTAATCTTAATCCGTCTTCAAAATTCAAAGATTTACTGGCAACTAAAGCCGAAAATTCTCCAAGTGAATGTCCGGCTACCATATCTGGTTGAAATTTATCGCCCAAACATGCAGCTAGAATCGTTGAATGTAAAAATATAGCAGGTTGCGTTACTTGAGTTTGTTTTAGTTCCTCCTCAGTTCCCTCAAACATTATTTTCGTGATGTCGAAGCCTAAGATTTCATTGGCTTTATGAAACATCTCTCTTGCTTGATCTAAACTATCATATAAATTTTTACCCATTCCTGAGTACTGAGCCCCTTGGCCCGGGAAAACGTATGCTTTCATGTTAATTTCCTTTCAATTGAAAGGCAAAAATAAACAAAGTATTATTTCTAAACGAAAAAAGGGTCGGTAAAACCGACCCTTTTCCTGATAATATTAAGTGATATTATTGCTTAACAACCAATTTTTGAGTTGAAACCACACCGTTAACATTAACGTTAACCATGTAGATTCCGCTTGTTAAAGCAGCAGTATTTACAGCAATTTTTTGAGTTCCGTTAACTCCGTTCAATGCAGTAGAGTAAACTGTTTTACCAGCTAGATCTGTAACATTAACAGCAACGTTAGACTCATTGTTCAATTCAACAGCTACAGTAGCTTCAGAAGTTGCAGGGTTAGGGAATACACTAACTCCGAAAGTAGAAGCAACCTCATCAATTGCCAATGGGCTATCGATCAAACGGATCATTACGGCAGATGGGCTAGATAAAGAGAATAAATCTCCAGCTCCTGTATAACCCAATACTGTTTGATCAAAAGTTCCTTGAGCTAAACCGAAACGTACAGGGTTAGTACCTCCGTAGTGACCAGCGATAACTAGTAAATCATCACCTGCACTTACACTTACTCCACCAGGGATTGGTAAAGTAACCCATGCAGCAGCAGTACCAGTTACAGTTCCCAAAGATGTTTCGTTCACGTAAACATAGTCACCTGCACCTGCATCATAACGGTAGATAGCTCCGTAGAATTCGCTACCAACTGCAGCAGCATTTTGAGTAGCCAAACGAATTTTAATTCCAGAGATTACAGTATTGTTGAAGATCTCCATAACGTTACCGATGCTCAATGCTTCAGTTGTTTGAGAAGAAATTTGTCCGATAGATGAAACTTGTACGTTGTTATCACGGCTATACTCGTAGTTAGTTACGTATACATCAAAAGACTTCGTATTGTTTGTAGGGTCACCATCCGTAGTACCAATCTCAGTATTCAACGTGATTGTTTTTGTACCAACACCAGTTGGGATGTAAGGAGTAGCAATAGATAAAGTATCAGCAGCAGTTGTATTGATAGCAACACCTGCTCCTGTTTGATCATATCCACCTGTTGCAGTTGCACGTAAAGCAACGTTAGCTTGGTTCAATCCACCATTGTTGATCACGTTAGCGCCGAAAGTCAAACCAGGGAATGTAGTCGCTTGTGAGTTAGAAATATGGTAGTAATCCAATCCTAAAGTTGTTGCCAAGTCTGTTGCTTGGTGAGTCTTAACAATTTTCATATCGTTATCCCATGCTTCAACCAAACGAACATTATCGATTCCCCAGAACCAATCCCATGCTCCTTCGTAGTAGAAACGAAGACGAACGTCGTTTGTCCATGCACCAGCACCTTTTGCAGCTGTAATGTTCAACACTTCTTCTTCGCCCGGTGCACAGTTAACGTTAACACCAACTTCATTCACTGCGAATTGAGTCCAAGTTACACCTCCATCATTTGATACCTCAACGAAGTTCTTATCGTAAAAGTGACGGTAGTACTCAGCAAATTTCAACAAGATCGCAGCATTTCCTGCAGCTGATAAATCGATTGCTTGGTTAAATGTAAAATAAGCTCTCTGTACGCCAGAGTTTCCAGCAGCATCTGAATCGATGAATGCAAAGTTCCCAGTAGCACCAGAGAACGTTGCTGGCCACCCATATGCAGCTTGTTGAGAAGCAATAGAAGCAGGGATAGCCGATACAACTGTCCAATCTCCTACTGTGTGCCCTGCACCTGCAGACATCACCCAGTTAGCAGGCGTATCAAACTGGTCGTCCCAGTATAGTTGTCCTTCTACTTTTTCTGCATCATTTGCTGCAGGCTTTGCGGTATAACCCACATCATTTCTGCTTGCCTTCGCGCTAACAACATTCTGGATGTTTTTTTGTCCGAATGATGCAAACGAAGTAGCAATTATAGCACTAGCTAAAATGTAAATCTTTTTCATTTGTTCAATTTTAAATTTGAGATTCGTAAAATTAGAAAACTTTTCATTAAATCAAAAAGTTCTCTTCACAGTAACGCAATTTAAATGCTGAGGGTTGGAAAGAAATTTTACTTTTTTTCATATTTCAGTTGAACTAAACCGGAGGGATAGCTTTTCGCACTTATGAACTTAATGTACATTTCCGGAGTATCTCCTCTAAAAAGACGAATTCCATTTCCCAGCAAAATAGGTATAACTGAAATAATGTACTCGTCGATTAGCTCCTTTTTCATCAATTCTTGAACAACCAAACTACCTCCATCACAATAAATATCTTTACCATCCTTCTTTTTAAGAGACTCGATCAGTTGTTTCACATCACCCGAATAAAACTCTATATTTTTCTCTGATTTCCTCTCCTGTCTGGTAAGAACATAACATTTAAACATTTCAGATTGAGGAAAACTTCCGCCCGTCAAGGAAAGTACAGTTTCATATGTTCTACGGCCAACTATATACGTATCGCAGCGTTCCTGCATTTTTGAATATCCGTAATCCTCACCTTCAGTTGCCACCATCGACAACCAGCTAAGATCATCGTTTTCTCTCGCTATGTAGCCATCTAGACTCATGCTAATGTACAATACGACCTTTCTAGAACTCATTCCTTGTTTTCTATTAAATCACAAAATTGAAGATTATTTTTTCATGAATTCAATTTTATTGTTCATTGTTACTTTATTTAATTGAAAAAACTTGAACATTACTTTAAAAATGTTGCTTAACAATTATCCACGTATTACTTTAACCAAAATCGAGAGTTGTGATTCTTTACATTTTACAGTTTTATCTTCAATTGGTTGGTGTCACTATAGACACCCATACTGATAGGCAATTTACACAGTTACAACTTGTCAACAAAAAAAGTGAGTTGGTAATTACAGGAACTTCAACGCAGCACGATTGGTCTGCAAAGGCTTTATCCATGCAAGGAAAAACAAATATTACACTTGATGGGAACAAACTGCGAGACTTTTCTTGGCTCGAAGTTTCTGTTCGTGTATCCTCCCTTAAAAGTGAAAAATCTAAGCTTGATGAAAATATGCATACCAAATTACGCATAGAAGCATTTCCGGAAATCACATTTAAACTTTCAAATGCAACATTACATGACGATCACATTCAATTAACAGGGAATTTAACTGTTGCCGGTATAACTAAACCCATCAACACTTCTGCTGTTTACAGCGTTTTCTCAAACGAAATAGCACTCAAAGGAGAATTCAAAGTAAATATGACAGATTTTAATATTGAACCGCCAAGTTTATTTTTTGGCACATTAAAAACAGGAAACGCTGTTCATGTATCCTACTCTTTAATATTCAACTAACTAAAAAACTACCTTATGAAAACATGCATTCAACACACATTTTTCGCTTTGCTATTCTTAACCCTACATGCCAGCACTGTTTATGCACAGAATAGCAGAGGGCTGCAATATTTTCGTTCTCCAGGAAAAGAGGGTTTAAACGTTTTTGAAACTTCTAAATCGGATACTGTAGGTTTTGAGGGCATGAAAGTAAACATCGGAGCTGACTTCGCATTGCAATTTCAAAGTATAAACCACACAACATCGTCACTTGATACTTTAGCTAAATTAGGCAGCAATTTTAACTTACCTACGGCGAATTTAAATTTAAATGTTCAGCTTGAAGATGGATTAAGACTAAGTTTAATTACTTATTTATCCTCACGCCACCATCCTGAAACATGGGTTAAAGGGGGGCACATTCAAATAGATAAACTTGATTTTATCCGCAAAGATCTCTTAGCAGGATTTATGCGTTTGGCTACACTAAGAGTTGGGTTAGATGAAATAAACTACGGTGATGCACATTTTAGACGTTCAGACAATGCAAGAGCCATTTATAATCCCTTTGTTGGAAATTATATTATGGACGCTTTTACTACAGAAGCTTTTGCTGACCTAACTCTTCAGAAAAATGGAATCCTCGTAGTTGCAGGGGTCACAAATGGAAAACTGAACCAATCTGTAGTTAAAGAAGATTTAGACATAAAACCAGGCGCATTTGGTAAAATAGGATATGACAGGGTCTTTGGTAACGACACAAGAATAAGATTAACAGGTTCATTTTACTCTTCCCCAGGATATGACAATGGGCAATATTTATATTCTGGAGACCGAACTGGAGCAAGGTATTATGCAGTTATGCAAGAAAAAGGAGCTTCTGATAATTTTCGTAGCGGGAGGTATTCTCCAGGTTTCAAAAAATATAACTCCTTTCAAATAAACCCTTTTGTTAAATGGAAAGGAATTGAATTCTTTGGCCTTGTTGAACTTATTGAAGGGGACAAAAACAAAGAAATCACAGGCGGGAGCTTCACTCAATTTGGTGCCGAAATAATTTACAGATTTTTAAAAAATGAATCACTTTATTTTGGAGGCCGATACAACATGGTAAGCGGTAAAGAAGATAGTAATGCCAAAACCAAAGAAATTAATCGATTCAATCTTGGAGGTGGTTGGTTTCTCACAAAAAATGTCCTGATCAAAGCTGAATACGTTCAACAGAATTATACAGGTGATGGCTGGATGGGTTCAATCTTCGAAGGTGGCCAGTTTCAAGGGGCAGTTATTGAAGCAGTTATTGGATTTTGAATTGAAATCGCATTAATTGAACCTGCATGTTCTCACGAAGCTTAAAAGGATTTGTTGTATAAAGAACTATTTACTAGAAAAATTCAGTACCAAAGCAGCATTTGAGCCTCTGAGCATTTTTCCTGAAGGATTCTTTCTAATATCAGTTAAACCGCCACTAAATCTCAATTCAGGAGAAAGATAAAAATGTTGTGTTTCTATGCGCAACCCAAAGGCAAAATCCGCTGCTAACGAAATTTTAGTATCATACGTCAAGCCGTCAAAATCTCCTTTGATTGGCACCCTCACATTTGGCCCCAGAACAAAGTAAGGTTGAACTTTACCATAATTCACTTTATAATAATATTTAAAATGCATCATCATATCAAGATTGTATGGGTCAACTCTATACGTAACATTTTTATCAGTGACTCTGCCAAAGTTGAATGAAAGCTCAGATTTCGGCATAATCGCCCAGTTTTTAGATAACGGAAATTCTGCAAAAACACCTAATCTAAATCCGAGTGCATTTTTAATTTGTAACTCATCAGTGGCATTGGAATTATAAAGTGCGGATTGATTCAATCCAAAATTAAATCCGTAAGTACTTTTGAAAGTTGATAAAGAATCACCCGTTTGAGCGGAAGATAACCCGCTAACAAACAATACGAAGGACATAGAACAAATTCTAATCATGTAATAGAAGTTTAATTGATTATTAATGTAGAAATGTTTTATGCCATTTTAATTTAGAAACCTAAAACGCTATCGTGATAATAATATTGCTTTTGGCAAAAGACTAATTAAAATACTAATTTTCACATCAGCAATCAGTAGACAAAAATTCTAATTGACTTTAATTAATTAGCTATTTATAAGTATTCTGAAGGCTCCTCTTAATACGATAATGAAGACTATAGAACCAATGATTAGATCAGGGAGTCTATCTATCATCGACACTAAAGTCAAGTTTAACGATTGTCTCTGGACCTTCAAGCAAATTTGGGGTAAGATTAATCCATTTTATCCTCGAAAAAAATACTTTTCTTCATTCACACGAATTTACAAGAAAAGTTGAACCACTATTAGAAACGAGAAAAAGCTAAAAAAGAAATTTATAGATAACGTTGTTAAAACAAAAAA
>JBFHIN010000099.1:0-6953 GCA_041596415.1 Crocinitomicaceae bacterium
GATACACACCTCCGCCATTAACAGCGACAAGATTATGATCGTGAATAGGGTATTCACCTGTTTTATCAGGTATAATTGAAATTACCAAATGTTCATTGGGGTAAATAGGAAATGTATCTTTAGATCTTCCCACGTGAGTTGCATTTTTTGAACTGGAAAGAATTGTACCATGATAGCCATGAAAGTGCATAGAATGAATACTTAATCCATTGTTGAGTACTATAATCCGTAATTCATTCCCAACAGTACCTGTAATTCGAGCCAAAGGGTCATTTTCGATGTCCGGCTCTGAATTCCCATTGATGGTAAAATACTTTGGTGAATAAGTTGTAAGTATTGGATTGCTACCCGAAATAATATCGCTGTTCCATTGAGCTTCGTGTTCTCTCAGATCCCAGTAGAAATAAGGTGTAACATCTCCAACTTCTTTTACGTGCAACATGCCTGAAAGCCCGATATACGCATTGAATGGGTCGTTTAACGGATCGTAATAACGAAAAATCCCACTAATATTCAAATTCAACGAAAGTGCTACCGAATCTCCTGGATTTATGCTTGGGCTACTTGTCATACCATCAATCTGAAAAGCATGAACTTTAGCAGAAAAATTAACGACATTAAGGTCAAGTACATCACCTTGTTCATAGATCAATAAGTCACTTTTCGATTGAAATACAGCAGAAGAACTGAAAGTACTGTAAGGAATGCTAGAATTATCAACTAATACCAAGTTTCCATCTCTTATTACGAGACGTAGTGCGTAGTTCGCTGCAGCAACCGGCAGAATAGTAAAAAGAGAAAGCGATAAAAAGATGAAAATCTTCATTCTATTGAACAACAAGCTTTTGAGTAGTTGTGCTTCCATGATTACTTGATTTCACGAAATAGATTCCTTTGTTCAATTTTTGCTCTATAATAGTAGTAGAAGAATTCAAATTATCCTTCTTATAAACCAATTGACCAGAATTATTATAAATAGCCACGGATGAACCAACGTGCAGGTTTGTTAAACTGATGGCAGTATTTTCATTCACCGGATTTGGAAAAAGCACAGGTTGTTCAACCACTTGTTCGCTGATACCTAGAATCGCATTAAACCAAAATTCAATCGTGTCGATGTCATTAGGTGTGTTTACATCATATACGCCAAACTTAAAATACGCCCAGCCTTCGTTCGTTGTATTTACATTGACCTTAATGAAACCACTTTGTCCTGCAGGGATTGGTGTCATGCTACCATGCGTATAACTGGCGTCATAACATGTTGTGTAATCGCAAAAAGAATAGTCCCAACCTGTTGGCGCGATCTTCTCGATCAGATCCCATCTCAAGTTTAGGCTTGCTCCAGAAATATTTTCAAAGGAAATAGTACTGGTTACATAATCATTTACCTGAATGGTGGTAGAGACTGAATTAGAAGGATTTATGGTGTATGTTTGAGCGGATGAACTCAATGACCCACAAAGTAAAGAAAGGACAAGGTAAAATTTCTTCATAATTAAATGTTTCCCGTAAAGATAGGGAAAATGGATAGTGTTGTACACGCGGTTTGCATAATAAAATTGGAATCTTATTTTCTTTTAACATAATAATTGGCCAAATCTTTGCGTTGTGCTGTAACCAATTGCGTGGAATACGTTTAAGAGGATAGCGTCTGCAAGCGCTAAGCTAAAACTAGAAAAATAAAACCCCAAAAACTATGTCAATTAACCCAATGTATCACCAATCCGATCAAAGAATTTTGGAAGAGCTTGATTGGATAGAGCGTGCGAAGAAGAACCCCGAGCACTTCGGTCCGCTTTACAGAAAGTACCACGAACAAATCTTCAGGTACATTTATCAACGTATGGATGATGAGGATTTAGCCTTTGATATTACCTCACAAGTTTTTTTAAAAGCACTCCACAATCTACACAAATATGAATATAGGGGAGTTCCATTTTCATCATGGTTGTATCGTATTGCAAAAAGCGAGTTATATCAGTCATTTAGAGACCGAAAAACATCGCGTACCGTAAATATTGAGACGTATCAACTTGTTGAGATCATGGATGAATTTGATGAGCATGATAATGAGCGCAACAAAAAGAATCTATTCATTTCCTTGTCGAGAATGAAAGAAAAAGACATGCAGTTGATAGAAATGCGCTTTTTTGAGAAAAGATCATTTCGTGAAATAGGAGAAATTTTAGAAATTACAGAAAATAACGCTAAGGTGAAAACCTTTAGGGCGTTAGAAAAATTAAAAACAATTTTCAATCTAACAAAGTAGTCATGGAAATTAAAAAAGTCAATCTTGACAGAGAAAAGGTCTCATCCACTAAGATCCAAAACAAACAGAATTTCGATGGCCTTGTCCAACAGGTCAAGGCCTTGAAATCACCTATGTGGAAAAACCCGTTATTTTACGGCCCCATAGGTCTCTCAAGCATCGCGCTCGCCGTTTTCGTTTTTAACCAGAATCAAAAAATAAACAAACCCAATTATGAAAAAACAACTACTTTAACATCTATTCAGCCTACGTCTAAAGAAACTTTAGCAGGTTTTATCGTACAGCCAACTAAAAAAGAAGAGAAGAATTCTGTTAACAAAAAGTTGAAGACTGAAAAACCATATGTTCTAAAGAAGGAAGAAAAAGCATCGATTGAAACGTCGTCAAATTTGAGTCAAGTTGTTCAAGCAGAGGAGGGAGCTGTAAAATCAAGTGTTTCAAATTTACCCACAATTCAAGGTGTTAATTCAGGTAAACTGAACATTGAAAAATTCAAGCATGCTGAACGCATAGAAGTTTTAAGTGGGGTAGAGGTGACGTCTTATACGGTTCAATATTTTGATGGAAAGACGGAAGTAACTAAGGTCATTCAAGGTGCTGAACTAACTCCGGAATTAAAGAAGGATATTATTGTCTTTAACACAGGTGAAATGATATTTTTCACCAACGTAGAAGGTCGTCAAAGTAATGGTGATTCTTGTCAATTGGGTGCAATGAACATAAGATTGGTCGTTCGATAAAGCATATGTTTTAGTTCTTAACAATTGATTTTTAGTAAAATAATAAAAGTCAATTTTTCTTTTTAGAAAAGAATTCTTAAATTCGTCGGGTAAAATAGGATCAATCCTAAAATACTATTTAATGAAAAACTTAGTTCTATTCGTTTTTACAATTACTACTACCTGCGTGTTCGCACAACATACGAACTTCAATACTCAGCGTAACTGGTCGTTAAACAAGAAGGAAATCATGTTTGGTTTCGGTGCAACACAGTTTACCGGGGATTTAGGTGGTAAAGATCAAATTGGAAAAGATTACAGTTTGCGTGATATTGACCTTCCTGCTACCGGTATTGGAGGGATGGTAGGTTTTCGTTATCGTTTCCATCCATATTGGGCAACTACCACATCTTTGAACATTGGTATGTTACGTGGAAATGATGCTTATACGAATGAAATTATCAGAGAAAGTAGAAATCTACACTTCCGTAGCATGGTTTTCGAATTGTCGCAACGTATTGAATGTATTGTTTTAGCAAACGAAAAATTTGGAGCCCGTTACAAAATTCCAGGACATAAAGGATTTAAAAATCACAACGAACAAGTGTATTTCTTTACCGGAGCCGGGATCAGTTATTTTAACCCAAAGGCACAATACCAAGGAAGTTGGATTGCACTTAGACCCCTAAATACTGAAGGTCAGGGTATGGCAGATGGTGCCAGAAAAACTTTACCAATTACTGCTACTATTCCTTTAGGGGTTGGAGCTCGCTTTGGCGTTGGTAGAATGTGGAGATTCGGTTTAGAAGCGACTTACGTTAAAACCTTTTCAGATTACATTGATGATGTTCATGGAACTTATTATGATCCAAGTAAATTAAGTTCTGCTGAAGCGCAGTACTTATCTAATCCAGCAATTGCCAATACAGGTTGGTTTGCGCCGGGACAACAAAGAGGTGATAAACAAAATGATGCTTATTATTATTTGAATATTGTTGTTCAACGTAATATCACCTATAGAGATTATGCGCGTCAACGTAGAAGTTATCAGTGGAACAGAGGACGATACAAATTCTAACAATATTATCTGTATAAATAAAACGAGGTGGCAATTGTCACCTCGTTTTGCATTTATATCTTTGCTAAAAACCCAATATGTATAAGTTAATCCGAAGCATTTTATTTCTTTTTGATCCGGAAAAGGTCCATTATTTTACTGCTAAACTAATTCATTTAGTTTTGTTGTTTCCAGGGATGAAATGGCTATGGAAGAAGATGTATCTCATAGAAAATCCTGTATTGGAGGTTGAAGTAGCTGGGATAAAATTTCCTAATCCAGTAGGATTAGCGGCAGGTTTTGATAAGAATGCTTCAATGTTTAACGACTTGGCTTATTGTGGTTTCGGGAGCATTGAAGTTGGGACAGTCACTCCAAAAGGTCAGCCAGGAAATGACCAGCCTCGCCTTTTTCGTTTAAAGTCAGATGAAGCGATCATCAACAGAATGGGATTCAATAACCATGGGGTAGAAGAGGCCAAAAAAAACTTAGAAAAGCGTAAGACATCAATTATAATCGGCGGCAATATTGGTAAGAACAAAATAACACCAAATGAAGAGGCACCCCATGATTACTTGATCGCTTTAAATGAACTGTATGATGTTGTTGATTATTTTGTTGTCAACGTCTCTTCTCCGAATACACCAAATCTAAGAGAATTACAAGAAAAGGAACCGTTGACAGCATTGCTTTCAACTTTACAATCAGAAATGGCAAAAAGACCATTTCCGAAGCCTATTTTTTTGAAGATCGCCCCGGATTTGAGTAACGAACAGTTAGATGATATTGTTGAGATCGTAGAAGCAGTGAAAATTGCCGGCGTGATTGCAACAAACACAACGTTAGACAGAAGTTCGTTAAGAGCTGAAGACCAAGTGTTAGCTCAAATAGGAGCCGGTGGGCTTTCAGGAAAACCACTTACAAAAAGGTCAACAGAAGTGATTCGTTACTTGCATCAAAAGTCCAATGGATCATTCCCAATAATTGGAGTTGGAGGTATTCATTCAGCGCAAGACGCACTAGATAAATTGGAGGCGGGAGCTTCAGTGGTACAGCTGTATACAGGATTTATTTACGAAGGACCTGCGCTGATAAAACGTATCAATAAAGCAATACTGAAGAAAAAATTGAAAAACCATGAATAAAGCTGAAGTTCAATTAGTAGAGTGTCCAAGAGATGCGATGCAAGGAATTCACGAATTTATTCCTACAGAGAAGAAAATCGCTTACATCAATACATTATTGAAATGTGGTTTTCATACCATTGATTTTGGAAGCTTCGTTTCTCCCAAAGCCATTCCTCAAATGAAAGATACGGTGGAGGTGTTGAATAAGCTAGAAGTTGACGGCTCGACAAAGTTATTAGCGATCATTGCCAATGAGAGAGGCGCCCAGGAAGCTGTTCAAATGGAAAAGATCGATTATCTTGGATTTCCTTTTTCGGTTTCCGAAGAATTTCAACAACGAAATACGAATTCTTCGATTGAAGAATCTTTTGCAAGAGTTGCTGAGATCCAACAGCTCTGTGTAAAAAACGATAAAAAACTTGTCGTCTATCTTTCTATGGGTTTTGGAAATCCATATGGTGAACCATGGTCACCCGAGTTGGTAATTCAATGGAGTAATCGACTTTACAAGGATCTTGGTATTAATATTCTAGCGCTTTCTGATACTATTGGCGTTGGAACTCCAGAACTCGTAAGTACCTTATTTGCAGAATTAATTCCGGCCATTCCGGAGGTTACATTTGGGGCACATTTACATACAAGACCAGAAAGAGCAAAAGATCTTATTGATGCTGCCTTCAATGCTGGGTGTCGACGTTTCGATGGGGCCATAAAAGGATTTGGTGGTTGCCCAATGGCCAAGGATGATTTGACAGGTAATATGCCTACGGAAAAAATGCTTGAATGGTTGGATGAAAATAAAGTGAATACAGGCATTGATAATAAGTGGTTCAACACGGCGATGGATCAGGTAATGCGTGTTTTTCCAATGTAACAAAAAGTGCTTTTTAACTTATAAACACAATGAAATTAAAATTTTTATTTGTTCTATTTATTCTTGCAACGGCTTGTAGTGAACCTGAAAAGAAGAAGAAACCGGTCATAGAAAGTGAGACACCTCAGATGCAAGGAATTGAGACGCTTTTCAATACCGATGAATTTGAAGATAAGAAGCACTTGGAATTGCTGAAAGAATTGAAAATATGTGATGAATTTCAAAAAGACACGAGCGACTATATTAAACCGGCTTGTTCACCACGTTTTTTCAGAATATTACCCATGAAAGATGATGCACCAGTTGATAAGGCATTTTTATTACAGATCAAATCGAAAGTAAGTGGTGTGAAATTACGACGCTTAGTGTGCTTTGTCCGTGAGCGAGGCAATTTAGTAAAAACGAATACTTTTATTGCCAACTTGATCGGAGTACAAAAATCATCATCGCATTACAATGATCTATTGTTGCGTTTCAATGATAATGTAGATGGGGAAATCATTTTCTATAATTGTTTGTTTACATGGAATGGAAATCAGTACGTATTCAAAAGTGTTGAATTAATCGAAGGAGCAACTTGGAGACAACGTTTGAAACCTGAGTTTAAGGATTCAGTATCTAATGACATTCGGGAGACCTTAATAAAAAATGAAATGATCCTTTGATGAAAATCGCTGTTGTTTTTGGTATACTGATTTTTGTTAGTTCTTCATGTACACGTGGTGTTGAACTTAAACCTGTCCCCTTAGGGCCATTATTTCATGATAATAACAGCAAGGTATGGGTGGTTAATAAAATTGTTTCCGAAGGACAGAATTTTGCACCACATTTTCATCGTGATAAGGATATGATCGTTTTTTATAACAATGGCAAAGTTCTTTATCAAGCCATTAAGACATTGGGA
>JBFHIN010000100.1:0-6928 GCA_041596415.1 Crocinitomicaceae bacterium
GATATAGACGGTACTACTCTGACACTGGAAAAAGAAATTTTAGGTGGAATTCAAGTTGTACAAACCCAAGCACCTGCAGTAATTTCTTGTGCTAAAGGAATGGCTGAACAACGTATTCCAAATATGAGAGGAATTATGGCAGCTCGCACAAAACCATTAAACGTAGTTGCTCCTGCTGCAATTTCTCCATTAACAACATTTATGGGCTACTCGATGCCAAGCGCGAAGTCTGCTTGCAAGATGATCGATCCAAACAACATGGAAGAATTAGTAGAATTGCTACATAACGAAGCGAAAGTTATTTAATAAAAAGATTATGTCAGTTTTAGTATATATAAACAGTAACAACGGTCTGCACAAATCAGCCCTGGAAGTAGTTACTTACGGAAAGAAATTTGATAATCAAGTGACAGTTGTTACTTCAGGAAAAGCAGACAGCGCTTTGTTGGCTACTTTAGGCCAATATGGTGCTACTAAAGTATTGGTAGACCGCTCTTTTGAAGAAGGTAACGATCAGCAATTGACTAAATTGGTCGCAAGTGCTGCCGAGCAATCGGGGATAAAAACAATCGTTTTTTCTCATGATCTTATTGCAAAAGCGGTTGCACCTAGACTTTCTGTTCGTTTAACAGCAGGATTAATACCAGGAGCAATTGATATTCCTGATAGCGATGGAAATGTTCGTGTGAACGTTTTCTCTGGAAAGGCATTTGCGCAGGTAAAAGTTAATACTGATGCAAAAATTATCTCCTTACTTCCGAATAGTATCCAACCGGAAAAAACAGGTTCTGATTGTTCTGTTGAAGAATTCACGGCAGGTATTGGAGAAAGTAAGATCAACGTAATTGAAACTAAAAAGCCTGAAGGTGAGATCCCATTACCGGAAGCTGAAATTGTTATTTCAGGTGGTAGAGGTTTAAAAGGACCTGAAAATTGGGGATTGATCGAAGATTTGGCGGAAGCACTTGGCGCGGCTACGGCATGTTCTCGTCCCGTTGCAGATATTGGTTGGAGACCTCATCATGAGCACGTAGGCCAAACAGGTGTTGCGATACGTCCAAATCTTTATATTGCTGCCGGTATTTCTGGTGCTATTCAACATCTAGCCGGTGTAAACGGTTCGAAAGTTATGGTGGTGATCAACACAGATCCGGAAGCTCCTTTCTTTAAAGCTGCCGATTATGGTGTTGTGGGTGATGCTTTCGAAGTTTTACCTCGTCTTACAGAAGCGGTAAAAAAATTCAAAGCCTCAAGTCATTAATTGCTTGAAGTTTTTTATTTTTACAATATAACCCTTTGAGAAGGGAAGCGTTTGCTTCCCTTTTTGCCTAAAATAAGGTAGAATAGCAGTATGGATAAAATAAAACTTGAAATTGCAGGTTTATCATATAGCCAAACCCAGTCCGGAGCATACGCCTTGGTGCTTTCTGAGTCCGGTGGGAAAAGACAACTTCCAATAATCATCGGTGGGTTTGAGGCACAAGCCATCGCTATTGAATTGGAAAAAATGACACCTACTCGCCCCCTAACGCATGACCTATTCAAAAATTTCGCAGAATCATTTGGCATTATTGTTAAGGAGATTGTGATCTACAACTTGATCGAAGGAATTTTTTATTCGAAAATGATCTGTGAAAGAGATGGTCAACTATCGGAGATTGATGCGCGCACTTCTGATGCGATTGCCATTGGTGTTCGTTTCGGGTGTCCGATCTATACATTTGAGAATATTTTGGCAAGCGCAGGAATATTGTTAGATGAAACAACTGAAAAAGAAGAAGAATTCTTACTTGAGGAAGAAGAAGAAGAACAAGTGCCGAAGCATGACCTTTCACAATTTTCAATCAGCGAACTGGAAAATCAGTTGAACGAAGCCATTGAAAATGAGAATTACGAAAGAGCTTCAAAAATTCGTGACGAAATCAACAAAAGAACAAGTTAATTTTTCTGTCAATCCACCGACATGCTACTATCATTAAAATTCCGCCTTACCATCATGAGCTTTTTGCAGTTCTACGTTTGGGGGGCTTGGCTCATCACCATTGCTAATTATTGGTTCGACACCATGCACTGGAGAGCAGACAATTTCGGAGCTATCTTCTCGACATTAGGAATTTCCTCGATCTTTATGCCAACATTAATGGGTATCGTTGCCGACCGATGGATCAATGCCGAGCGCTTATATAGCCTATTACATTTATTGGGTGGCGTAGCTATTCTTTATTTGCCAACTGTCACAGATCCAAATGTTTTCTTTTGGGTAATATTCGTAGCCATGATCTGTTATATGCCTACAATTGCATTATCAAATTCTATCGCTTATAATGTGTTGAAAACGAATAATTATGATGTGGTAAAAGATTTTCCTCCCATACGCGTTTGGGGGACGATCGGTTTTATTGCTGCAATGTGGACGACCAATCTTACTGGCAACAAGGCGCTTGACGGTCAATTCTATATTTCTGGTATTGCTGCCATAATTTTAGCAGCCTATAGTCTTTCTCTACCAAAATGTCCACCGTTGAACAGGGGCAAAAAAGAAGATTCGTGGGTAGAGATGCTTGGGCTAAATGCCTTTAAGTTGTTTGCTAAGTACAAGATGGCGCTCTTTTTCTTTTTTTCCATGATGCTGGGAGCAGCGTTACAACTTACCAACATGTATGGTGACCTTTACGTTTCAGAGTTTAAAAATATTCCTATTTATGCTGATTCTTGGGTAGTTAAATATTCGACCATCATCATGTCCATTTCTCAAGTTTCGGAGACTGTTTTTATCTTGACCATTCCTTTCTTTTTGAAACGATTTGGCATTAAGCAAGTAATGCTGATAAGTATGTTCGCCTGGGTACTCAGATTTGGTCTTTTGGCCTACGGAAATCCTGCAGACAACCTTTGGATGATCATTCTCTCGTGTATCGTTTACGGTATGGCCTTCGATTTTTTCAATATTTCAGGGTCGTTATTTGTCGAAACCACTACCGATGCAAAAATTCGATCCAGTGCACAAGGTTTGTTCATGATGATGACCAACGGTTTTGGAGCAGTACTTGGCAGTTATCTGTCAGGTCTTGCCATAGAAAATTTCTTTAAGTTACCCAATGGAACAAACGATTGGACAAACATTTGGATTTCCTTTGCAGTCTATTCACTTGCGATTGCTCTTTTGTTTGCAGTCCTTTTCAAGCACAAACATAACCCTAAGGAATTCAAAGAAATCAAGCACTAAATATGGATCTTGAGAAAGCGATCTTTTCTATTAGTTCAAAAGAAGATTTCGACAATATTGCCTTACAAGTATTTCACTATCAATTCCAACATTGTGCTGTTTACAGAGAGTTCTGTGAAGCTCTAAAAAGAACAAATCCATCCACTATTTCAGAGATTCCATTTTTGCCCATTGATTTTTTTAAAAGCAAAAAGATCATAAGTGATGCATTTGCTAGTGAAACGATAATTTTTAAAAGCAGCGGAACTACACAGCAGATTCGAAGCTCCCACTACGTTGCCTCCACGAAACTTTATGAGCATTCATTTTTAAAAACGTATAAGAATTACATTGGCAATCCGGAAAACCAGATCATAGTTGCCCTTCTGCCCAATTATCTTGAACAAGGAAATTCAAGTTTAGTGTATATGGTCGATCATTTAATTCGGGAATCAAAAAACCCAGTTTCTGGATTTTATCTTAACCAGGTCGATGCAGTGTTACAAGCCTATGAGCAAAGCAAGATTGAAAACAAAAAATTCATCCTTTTCGGCGTTTCATATGCGCTCTTAGATCTTGCTGCAACAAACATTCGGATACCTGAAGCGCTGGTAATCGAAACGGGTGGCATGAAAGGTAAACGCAAAGAAATTTCCAAGGAAGAACTTCATGCTCTTTTAAAAGATAGTTTCGAAGTAGACTTCATTCATTCTGAGTATGGAATGACAGAACTTTTATCTCAGGCGTACAGCGATAAAGACGGATTATTTGAAACGCCTAACTGGATGAAAATTTTAATACGAGATATAAATGATCCTTTCTCTTATGTTCACAACAGGAAAACGGGTGGTATAAATGTGATCGACCTGGCAAATCTCTATAGTTGTAGCTTCATTGCCACACAGGATCTTGGGAGAATTGAACATGACCGATTGCGCTTAATGGGGAGATTTGACAATGCAGACATTCGCGGTTGTAACCTCCTGGTGGATTAAAATCATTATTTTGTTAACTTTAAACAAACGTTTTTTATGTCGAGCACAACAGTACTAATACTTGTTTCAATAGGACTTCTTGCAGGTTTACTTAGTGGATTTGTCGGAATCGGAGGCGGTATTATCATTGTTCCCGCTCTGGTTTTCTTGTTGGGAATGAGTCAGCATGAAGCACAGGGAACTAGTCTTTTTGTTTTAGTTATGCCGGTTGTTGCTCTCGCCTTATCCAACTATTGGAAAACGGACAATGTCAATTGGAAATATGGATTTGTCATTGCGGCAACCTTCGTCATCGGAGGATACATTGGATCAAAATTGACGCTCAAAATATCACCCTCTATCGTAAAATTAGTGTTTGGTGTAATAATGGCCTATGTGTCGTTCCAACTTATTTATTCCGGGTTAAACAACTTGAACAATGAAAACTGAGCTGATCGATCGCATAAAAAAAAGGGCAAAAGAACTGTTCGCAGAAGTCAAAGAATTAAGAGAACACCTGCACGCTCATCCTGAGTTATCTTATCAGGAATTTGATACGATGCATTTTGTCGCTGAAAAATTGCGTAACATAGGACTTGATCCAAAAATTGGGGTTGGAAAAACGGGGGTTACAGCTTTGATTACTCATGCTAATTTTCCTGCCGATACTCCCTGCATTGGGCTAAGAGCTGATCTGGATGCTTTACCCATCATCGAACAAAATGATGTACCATACGTGAGTAAAAATCCCGGAGTGATGCATGCTTGTGGACATGATGTTCATACCTCCATACTTTTGGGTGCTGCACACATTATTTATGAAAATCGGGAAGAACTAAAAGCTCCAGTTAAACTTATTTTTCAACCGGGAGAAGAACAAAATCCAGGAGGTGCCACGCTGATGATCGCTGATGGCGTACTAGAGGCTCCAAAAGTTATAGAAATGGTCGCTCTGCACGTTTTTCCCGACATGGAAGTAGGAAAAGTAGGCTTTAAGGAAGGTATGTATATGGCATCTTGTGATGAAATACACCTTACCATACACGGAAAAGGTGGGCATGCAGCCACTCCTCATCAATGTGTTGATCCAATTGTTATCGGAGCAAATATTATCACAGCATTACAACAAGTAGTGAGCAGACATTGCGACCCGAAGATACCGAGCGTTCTTTCATTCGGCCATTTCGAAGCTCTTGGCGCCACCAATGTTATTCCTTCTGAATCACACCTGAAGGGTACTTTCAGAACAATGAACGAAGCATGGCGTAAGAAAGGACTCGAACTCATTGAGCAAATGATCCGGCAAATTGCACAGGTTAATGGTGCAACTGTTTCTCTTGACATTAGCAAAGGATACCCTTTTCTGGTTAATGACGAAAACGTAACCGATAAGGTAAAGACAAAAGCCGTTTCAATGCTAGGAAATGAAAATGTTGAAGAATTACCAATTCGTATGACTTCAGAAGATTTCTCATTTTATTCTCAAGAAGTGCCTGTTTGCTTTTTCAGGCTTGGCGTTAGAAACGAAGAAAAAGGAATAATATATGGGGTTCATCATCCAAAGTTCAATATCGATGATCAGGCCCTGATCGTAGGTATGGAAATTATGGCCAGTGCGGCATTTTAAGAATTATGAGAAGTATTCTTTCGCTTATATCATTGATCGTTTTATTCGGATGTTCAAATCCCGAACCTGATAATTCTTCTATCTATGAAGTGAAAAACATTGGTGTACTTTCTACCTCGGAATATACAGTGGGCAAAATAATTCAGTTAGACGATAAAGCAGATTGGTGGAAATTTGGCGACCGAAAAATCCTTATAAGTTGCAAAGCAAAAATAAAGGCCGGCATAAATTTATTAGAGCTGAAAGATGAGAATATTATTGTCGAAGGGAACAAAATTACTATTCAACTACCTCCCGTTCAGATCACATCCTTTGAGATAGACCCAAATACTGTGAATACGGAGGTTGAAGACATCAACGGTTTCCGAATGCGTTTTAACCAGGAAGAAAAGAACAAAATATTGCGACTTGGCGAAAGATCGATCAGAGAAAAAATAGAAGAGACCGGCATCTTAAAAGAAGCCGAAAGAAATGCTGTTCTTTTCATCCAAGAATTTTACAAGCAGTTGGGTTACGAAGAGGTTCAAGTAATAATTTCCAAATCGGGCAAAGAATGAAATCAAAAATTCGATTCCTGAAAAATTTAGCGGTACTCCTTGTTCTGGTAACCGTTGGAATATTAGTTGTACGATTTTTTCGACATAAAAGCGGTTCAGATCAGTGGCAAATTGAAGACACACCGCTCAAAATAGAATTGATCAGGAACATATCGGAAATTGCGACCGTTAGCTATAAAGATGAGGTTGTTGTAGATTCTATAGAGTACTACAAAAGCTTCGAAGAGCAAATCAGCGGAAATATTAATAAATTGATTGATCCGGATCAATGGAAATACGGCATCTCTTCTACTCCGATAAAAAGAAGGCTTACGCTAATAGTAAAAGGCGAAGTACGTTTTGGATTCGATATTAAAAATTTAGATAAGGTAGTGAGCGAAAGTAGCGATACCCTTCGCATCACTTTTCCCTCCGCAAAAATTCTGGATATACTGGTTGTTCCGTCAGGAACTGAAGTGTTTTTGGAAAACGGTAGTTGGCGGGATTCGGAAAGAAAAAAACTTGAAAACAAAGCGCGGTTTAAACTACAGGAAAATGCTGAACGATTAAATCTAAAAGAGAAAGC